>NZ_JBEZWH010000008.1:0-224214 GCF_040703975.1 Spirillospora sp. NPDC029432 | reverse complement strand
CGTGCGCCCGGCCTGCCGGCCGGGCCGGGTGATCCGGCGCGACGTGCCGGCGCGGGTGCCGCCGTCCGCTGGGGACGGCCGGAGCCGCCACGTCGTCTGCCTGGTCAACGATCATTGTCAAACCCCAGAGGCGTGCGGGTCGGTACGTGGGCGGGCGTTCGCTATCTTGCTCCCCATGTCGTGCAGATGCAAGACCGTCTGCATGAACGAATGCAAGAACGAATGCACGTGCATCTCGTACCATGACGTTGGGGTGGGGCGAGATCGCGGCCTCCCGAGAGGGAGGCGGTAACGCCTAGAGGGGGCAGAAAGATGGACGGTGCCGAGCTGTCGGACGTCCGGCGGACCGAACTCGCCTGGCTGAAGAGCCGACGGAGCAATCCGAGCGGGAACTGCGTCGAGATGGCCGAGCTCCCGACCGGAGAGATCGCCGTGCGCAACTCGCGGTACCCGGACGGCCCGGTCCTGATCTACACGCGAGAGGAGGTCGAGGCCTTCGTCGGCGGCGCCAAGGACGGTGACTTCGATCACATGCTGGTCTGACGGTAAACCCCGGGCAGGCCAGTAAACCGAATCCCATTCCAAATCGGCGTTCCTCCCGGTAGCGTGCGGTTTCATGCATCTGGGGCAGATCGCTGAACGGACCCCCGGCAAGCCCGCCGTGATCATGGCGGGCTCCGGGCGGGTCATCACGTACCGAGAGCTGAACGAGGAGTCGAACCGGCTCGCGCAGTTGCTCCACGCCGAGGGACTGCGCCCGGGCGACCACATCGCCTTCATGCTCGAGAACCATCCGCTGTTCCTGGCCATCGCGTGGGCGGCGCAGCGTTCCGGGCTCTACTACACCGCCATCAGCTCCCGCCTCCAGGCCGACGAACTGGCCTACATCGTCGACAACTGCGGCGCGAAGGCGTTCATCGCCAGCGCCGCCGTCGCCGAACCGGCCCAGGCGATCACCGCCCGGACGCCGAACGTCGGCCTGCGCCTCATGCTCGACGGCACCGCGCCGGGCTTCCGCTCGTACGAGCAGGAGGTCGCCCGCCACCCGGCGACGCCGATCGAGAACGAGTGCGAGGGCATGGACATGCTCTACTCGTCGGGCACCACGGGCCGTCCCAAGGGCATCAAGCCGAAGATCTCGCTGGCCCCGATGGGCGAGCAGGGCCCGCTCTTCCAGCTGCTCTCGCTGCTCTTCCAGCCCGACGAGAACTCGGTGTACCTCTCGCCGGCACCGCTCTACCACGCGGCGCCCCTGCGCTACTGCATCAACTTCATCCGGTTCGGCGCCACGATCGTCGTGATGGAGAGGTTCGACCCCGAGCAGGCCCTCGCCGCCATCGAGAAGCACGGCGTCACCCACTCCCAGTGGGTGCCGACGATGTTCATCCGGATGCTCAAGCTGCCCGAGGAGACGCGGGCGAAGTACGACCTGTCGTCCCTGCGCTGCGCCGTGCACGCGGCCGCCCCCTGCCCCGTCCCCGTCAAGGAGCAGATGATCTCCTGGTGGGGTCCGGTCCTGCACGAGTACTACGCCGGCACCGAGGGCAACTGCTTCGTCTACACCAACTCCGACGACTGGCTCGCCCACAAGGGCACCGTCGGCCGCCCCCTCCTCGGCAAGGTCCACGTCTGCGGCGAGGACGGCCGGGAACTGCCGCCGGGCGAGCCCGGCACCCTCTACTTCGGCGAGGGGCCGGAGTTCGAGTACCACGGCGACAAGGCCAAGACCGAGGCGTCCCGCGACCCCTGGGGCCACGGCTGGACGACGCTCGGCGACGTCGGCTACGTGGACGAGGACGGCTTCCTCTACCTGACCGACCGCCGCTCGTACATGATCATCAGCGGCGGGGTGAACATCTACCCGCAGGAGGCGGAGAACGTCCTGGCCGTCCACCCCAAGGTCGCCGACGTCGCCGTGTTCGGCGTCCCCGACCCGGAGATGGGCGAGGCGGTCAAGGCCGTCGTCCAGCCCCTCGACCCGGCCGCCGCGGGCCCGGGCCTGGAGGCCGAGCTGATCGCCTACTGCCGCGACCGCCTGGCGCACTACAAGTGCCCCCGCTCGATCGACTTCCGCGACGAACTGCCCCGCCACCCCACAGGCAAGCTCTACAAGCGCCTACTGAAGGACGAGTACTGGAACCAGCCCGCGGGCTGACCCCGCAGGCCGGCTTCCCCGGAGCCCCCGGCTTCCCGGCCTCACGCGCACTCGATGCGCACGGCCGGGAAGCCCCGGGAAGCCATCGGGGCATGCTGGGAGCGCTTTCGGGCGAGACCCGTGGGCTCTGAGGGCGGACGGGCCGGGCAGGGGTGCTCAGGGCGTTCTGTGGTGCTTTGATCAGATGTCTCCACGGGGTGGGTGTGTGCGGCGTAATCTCCGGGGATGAGCGCTGTCGAGAAGCCGTCCGGTGGGGCCCCTGAGGATCTGATCCGCGCCGATGTGCCGCACTCCGCGCGCATCTACAACTACTGGCTGGGCGGGAAGGACCACTTCGAGATCGACCGGGAGATCGGTGCGCGGGTGGTCGAGGCCGAGCCCGAGATGATCGCGATGATGCGGGAGAACCGGGCCTTCCTCGGGCGCGCGGTCGACCACCTCGTCCGGGAGTGCGGCATCCGCCAGTTCCTCGACATCGGCAGCGGGCTTCCGGCGGCCGACAACACGCACGAGGTCGCGCAGCGTGCCGCGCCCGAGTCGCGGGTCGTGTACGTCGACAACGACCCGATCGTCCTCGCGCACGCGCGTGCGCTGCTCGCCGGGACGCCCGAGGGCGCGACCGACTACATCGACGGGGACCTGCGGGAGCCCCGCAAGATCCTGGCCGCGGCGGCCGGGACGCTCGACTTCGCCGAGCCCGTCGCGATCATGCTGCTCGGCACCCTCGGCCACATCGCCGAGGACGGCGACTCGCAGAGCTTCGTCGACGCGCTCATGGGCGCCGCCTGCCCGGGCAGCCATCTGGTGATCTCGGTCAACACGAACGTCGTCAATCCGGCGGGCATGGAGGGCGCGGCGGCCGCCTACAACCGGGCGTTCGGGCGGCCGCCCATCTACCTGCACACCCCCGAACGGCTCGAAGCGTTCTTCGCCGGCATGGAGATGGTCGAGCCCGGTGTGGTGTCGGTGGGCCGGTGGAGGCCCGTCGTGGACGACGCGCCCGAGATGGACCTGTACGTCGGCGTCGGCCGGAAGCCCTGAGACGGCGGGCGCCCCGGCGCGGACTTCAGGGGTCCGCGCCGGGGCGCCTCTCGTCGGGTCCGGCCTGGGCCGGGCACCGGTCAGTGCATCGGCATGGGGGCGTCGACCGGGGCGTCCGGCTTCTTGCGCGGCAGGAAGAGCGCCGGCACGAAGGCCAGGACGAGCAGCGCCAGCGACCACCAGTAGGTGGTCTGGAAGGCGTCGGCCATGTTGCCGATGAGCTTCTCGATGACGCCCGGCGGCACCTGGGCGGCGCCCGCCGGGGGCTCGGCGCTCATGCCGTGGCCCATGTCGAGGCCGCGGTCGCGCATCTGGGTGGCCAGCATGACGGCGATGAACGCGGTGCCGATCGAGCCGGCGACCTGCTGGATGATGTTCAGCGCGGTGCTGGCCCGCGGGACCTCGTCGTGCTGGAGCGTCTGCATCGCCGCGGACATGGTCGGCATCATCGTCATGCCCATGCCGAGGCCCATGACGAACAGGGCCACGCCCAGCGTCCAGTACGAGGCGTCCGGGGTGAGCTGGGCGGCGAAGCCCGCCACGCCCAGGACCACGATCGAGAGGCCGACCAGGACGACCTTGCCGGGGCCGAGCTTGTCGGTCAGCTTGCCGCCGATCGGCATGGTCACCATCGCGCCGAAGCCCTGCGGCGCGAGCAGCAGGCCCGCGGCGAAGGCGGTCTCGGCCCGTACCGTCTGGTAGTAGAGCGGCAGGACCAGCATCGCGCCGAAGAAGGCGCAGGCGAACAGCACCATGGTGCCCGCGGCCGCCGCGACCGAGCGGCGCTTGAACAGCCGCAGGTCGATCAGCGGGCTGGTGTTGCTCTTGCGCAGCGCGTGGAACGCGAACGCGATCACCAGGATGCCGCCGCCGATGGCGGTGATCAGCACGTCGGTACGGCCGAAGTCGTTCTTCTCGGCGCCGGTGGCGAGGCCGTAGATCAGCGCGGCCAGGCCGGGGGACAGCAGGATCAGCCCGAGGAAGTCCAGCCGCTCGGCGGGACGGGGCTCGTCCTTCTTCAGGATCTTCCAGGCGAGGAACAGCGCGACCGCGCCGATCGGCACGTTGATGTAGAAGATCCAGCGCCAGGACACGTCGTCCACGAGCCAGCCGCCCAGGATCGGGCCCATGATCGGGCCGAGCAGCATCGGGATGCCGACGATGCTCATGACCTGGCCGACCCGCTGCGGACCGGCCGCCTGGGTCAGGATCGTCATGCCGGCCGGCATGATCATGCCGCCGCCGAGGCCCTGCAGGACCCGGAACGCGATCAGCGACTCGGCGCTCCACGCCATCCCGGCCAGGCCGGACCCGGCCACGAACAGGACGATCGAGATGATGTAGAGCCTCTTGGTGCCGAACCGGGCGGAGGCCCAGCCGGTCACCGGGATCACGGTGGCGAGCGCGAGGGTGTAGCCGGTCGCGACCCACTGGATCGTCGCGAGCGGGGCGTCGAAGTCCTGGGTGAGGTGCTTGAGGGCGACGTTGACGACCGTCACGTCCAGGATGGACATGATCGCGCCGAGCACCACGACCGCGGCCACGGCGAGCACGCCGCGATCTAGCCCTCCACCTGAGTCCGCGGCCTTGGGGCCGTCCGCCGCCTTAGGAGAAGCGGGAGCGGTCAACTGAGTCTTCCAATCGTCGGGCCCGGGCATGCGGGCATGCGGGCATGGTCAAGAGGGCTGGGGTACCGCAGCAAATTACTGCAGCGACTGACACTTCGGCGAACGGTTTAACGGCGCCGGATCGAGGAGTATTCCAGCGGGGTCCGACAAGATTGCCCCGTCCCGGCAGGTCCCGTACGTCCACTCTCGAACCTCCAGTCCGCTGGAGGTCAACCGGATGTGACGCACGCGACACCGGGACGGGCCCCGTCCGGCGGTACGCCGGCGGGCCGGGGACGTCGTTTACGCTGGCAGCCGTGATCGCCGGTACCGACGCCCAGGCCATCGTGGACGAGATCATGAGGCGGCTCGGCCGGAACGTCAACCTCATGGACGGCCGCGGCGTGATCATCGCCAGCGGCGACCGGGACCGGGTGGGGGAGGAGCACGACGGCGCGGTCCGGGTGCTGCGGAGCGGCGAGCCGGTCGCGGTGACCGGGGCCGAGGCGCGGTCGATGCGCGGCACCCGCGCCGGGGTCAACCTGCCGGTCCGGATCGGCGCGGAGATCGCCGGCGTGGTGGGCGTGACCGGGGAGCCGGCCGAGGTGGGCGACCTGGCCGGCGCCGTCGCGCTGATGACCGAGCTGATGATCACCCAGCAGGAGATGCGGGCCGAGTCCGAGTGGCGCGCCCGCACCCGCGACCAGATCGTCGCCGACCTGGTCGCGGGCCACCTCACCGCCGCGCAGTGGCGCCGCCGGCTGCGCCTGGCCGGCGCCCGCCCGGCGGCCCCGTTCGCGCTGTTCGCGCTGCGTCCGGGACTCGACGGGCCCGGCGACGCGACGGGCGCCGCGGCGCTGCTCTACCGGCGGCTGGGCGCGGGCGGGGAGGAGCAGGTGCTGGCGGCGGTCGACGTCACCGGCACCCTGTGGGCGGTGGCCGGGGCGGCGGCGCCCGCGTCGCTGCGGGGACGGCTGCGGGAGATGCGCCGCGAGCTGCCGGGGGCGTGCCTCCTGGACGCGGGCACCGCCGCCGACTTCGGCGCCCTTCTGGAGAACGTGCGGCGCGGCCGCCTCGCGCTGCGGCGCCGGACGCTGCCGCCCGAGACGACGCTGCGCGACCAGGAGGTCAGCGTCCTGCTCGCCGAGCTGCCCGGCGAGGTGGCGGGCGCGGCCGGGCGGCGGATCCTCGGGGAGCTGCCGGCCGACCTGCGCCGTACGCTGCGCACCTACTTCGCGCACGACCGGCACGTCGCCGCGGCCGCCGGGGAGCTGAACGTGCACCGCAACACCCTCGTCTACCGGCTCGGCCGGATCGCCGAGCTGACCGGCCGCGACCCGCGCCTGTTCGACGACGCGGTCGCGCTCCAGGCCGCGCTGTACCTCGCCGACCTCGGCTGACGGGCGCGCGCCCCGGCCCGGCCGGTTGGCGCGCCGCACAAAACGGCGGCGCCGCCGGGCACCGTACTTTGGGCGCGCGGCCGGTGCCCGCGCCCGCCGTTCGCTCCTAAGGTCTCTTCAACCCGCGTGACCAGGGACAACAGGAGGAGCAGCCGTGCGGATCGTCGTCGCGCCCGACTCGTTCAAGGGCGGCCTCAGCGCGCCCGCCGTGTGCGCGGCCGTGGAGTCGGGCGTCCGGCGCGCGCTGCCGGCCGCGGCGGTGACCGCGGTGCCGATGGCCGACGGCGGCGAGGGCACCCTGGACTGCTTCCTGCGCGCCCGCGGCGGCCGCGAGATCGTCCGTACCGTCGCCGGGCCGCTGGGCCGCCCCGTCGAGGCCCGGTACGCGATCGCCGGCGACGGCCGGTCGGCCGTGGTGGAGCTCGCGGCGGCCTCCGGGCTGCCGCTGCTGGCGGAGGACGAGCGGGAGCCGACGCGCGCCGACACCACCGGCACCGGCGAGCTGATCGCCGACGCCGTCGCCCGCGGCGCCCGCGACGTCCTGGTCTGCGTCGGCGGCAGCGCCACCACCGACGGCGGGACGGGCCTGCTGCGCGCCCTCGGGGTGCGGTTCACCGGCGCGGACGGCGCCGAGCTGCCGCCGGGCGGCGCCGCGCTCGCCGGGCTGGCCGCGATCGACGACTCCGGCGTCCCGGACGCGGTGCGCGAGACGCGGTTCCGCGTGGCGTGCGACGTCACCAACCCGTTCGTCGGCCCGTCCGGCGCGGCGGCGGTGTTCGGGCCGCAGAAGGGCGCCACGCCCGCGCATGTCCGGGAGCTGGACGCCGCGCTGGGCCGCCTCGCCGACGTCCTGGCGGACCGCTACGGCGTCCGCGTGCACGACCTGCCGGGCGCCGGCGCGGCCGGCGGCACCTGCGGGGGCCTGGTCGCCGTCCTGGGCGCCGAGCCGGCCCGCGGCGCCGAGCTGGTCGCCGAGCTGGTCGGGCTGCCGGCCGCGCTGGACTCCGCCGACCTGGTGATCACCGGTGAGGGGCGGCTGGACGGCCAGAGCGCGGGCGGCAAGGCCGTCTCGGTGGTCACCGGGCTGGGCCGCGAGCGCGGCCTGCCGGTCGTCGCGCTGGCCGGTTCGGTGGCCGGGCCGCTGGACGAGATGTACGCCCTCGGCCTCACCGCCGCGTTCAGCCTCGCCGACGGCCCCCGGACGCTCGGCGAGCTCATCGGCTCGGCGGGCCCCCTCCTGGCCGACCTGGCCGAGCAGGTCGTCCGGCTGCGCACGGCCTGACCGCCGGCGCACGCCCCCCACCCCCTTTTCCCCCTGGTTTTCCCACCCCGTAATGCACGTCTAGGAGTCAGTTCCATGGAGACCACCGGCCCATTCCTGCTGCTCGCGCTCGCCGCGAGCATCGGGCTGATCATCTTGCTGAGCGGCCGGTTCAAGCTGCACCCGTTCCTGGCGATCGTCGTCTCGACCTTCGCGTTCGGGCTGGCGGCGATGGGGATCGGCGCCGCCGCGGGCTCGGACAAGCCGTACGTCGACGACCTCGGCGGCACGGTCGCCGACGGGTTCGGGTCGATCCTGATGAGCATCGGCCTGGTGATCATCTTCGGGACGATCATCGGCAAGGTGCTGGAGCGCACCGGCGCCGCCGTCACGCTCGCCGACGCGGTGCTCAAGGTCATCGGCCGCCGGCATCCGGCGATCGCGATGTCGCTGATGGGCTGGGTCGTGTCGATCCCGGTCTTCTGCGACTCGGGGTACGTGGTGCTGTCGCCGCTGCAGCGGTCGATCGCCCGCAAGACCGGCAAGAACCCCGTCGTCCTCGGCACCGCGCTGGCCACCGGCCTGTACGCCTCGCACACCTTCGTCCCGCCGACGCCGGGCCCGATCGCCGCCGCCGGCAACGTCGGCATCGGCGCGGACGGCCTGATCTGGGTGATCCTGTTCGGCATCCCGGTCTCCCTGGTCGCCACCCTCGCCGGGCTGGCGTGGGCGCTGCGCCGCACCGGCAACCTGGAGAGCGCGCTGCCGCAGGCGGAGCAGACGTTCGAGGAGTACAAGGCGCAGTTCGACCGCATCCCCGGCCTCGGCCGCGCGGTGACGCCGATCCTGGTGCCGATCCTGCTCATGGCGGTCGGGTCGGTCGCGGCGTTCCCGTCCGGCGACGGCACCCTGGTGGACGGCTCGCTCGGCGACGTCCTCGGCGACCTCGGCGCGCCGGTGAACGCGCTGCTCATCGGCGTCGTGCTCGCCCTCGCGCTGCTCCCGGTCCGCCGGGACGCCGAGGTGCTGACCACCTGGGTCGGCGAGGGCCTGTCGGACGCCGCCGTCATCCTGGTGATCACCGGGGCGGGCGGCGCGTTCGGCGCCGTGATCAAGGCGACGCCGACCGCCGACTACATCAAGACCCTCATCGGGGACGGCTCCGCGGTCGCCGGGCCGGTCGCGCTGGTGGTGCTGTTCGCGCTGGCCGCGCTGCTGAAGACCGCGCAGGGCAGCACCACCGCAGCGCTGATCATCACGTCCACGCTGGCGCAGCCGCTGCTGCCGGCGCTCGGCCTGGACACCATGATGGGCGGGATTCCGATCGGCCAGGTCCTCGCGGTCATGGCGATCGGCGCGGGCGCCATGGTGGTCAGCCACGTGAACGACTCGTACTTCTGGGTCGTCACGCAGTTCTCCGGGATGAGCGTCTCGACGGCCTACCGCGCCCAGACCGCGGCGACCCTCGTGCAGGGCGTCTCGGCGCTGGCGGTGGTCCTCGTCCTCGGCGTGGCCCTCCTCTGACCGGGCGCTGAACGGCCCTCCTGGCCGGGGCGGGGGCCCGGTCAGGAGGGCGGCAGCCCCAGGGCGCGGGCGATCAGCATGCGCTGCACCTCCGAGGTGCCCTCGCCCACTTCGAGGATCTTGGCGTCGCGGTAGAAGCGGCCGACCGGGTACTCGTTCATGAAGCCGTAGCCGCCGAAGATCTGGGTCGCCTCGCGGGCGTTGTCCATGGCGGCGTTGGACGCGGCCAGCTTCGCTATCGCCGCCTCCTTCTTGAACGGCTCGCCGGCCAGCATCAGCGCGGCGGCGGCGTAGTAGGCCAGCCGGGCGGTGTGCGCGCGCAGCTCCATGTCGGCGATCTTGAACTGGATGGCCTGGTAGCGGCCGATCTCCCGGCCGAACGCCTCGCGCTCGCGCACGTACCGCAGGCACTCGTCCACGCAGCCCTGCGCCAGCCCGACCGACAGCGCGGCGATCGCGATGCGGCCCTCGTCCAGGATGCGCAGGAACTGGGCGTAGCCGCGGCCGCGCTCGCCGACCAGGTTCGCCGCCGGCACCCGGACGTCGTCGAACGACAGCTCGCGCGTGTCGGAGGCGTTCCAGCCGACCTTGGAGTACTTGCGGCCGACGGTGAAGCCCGGCGTGCCGTTCGGGACGATGATCGTGGAGATCTCGCGCTCGCCGGTCAGGGCCGTCACGGTCACGAACGCCGTGATGTCGGTGCCGGAGTTGGTGATGAACGACTTGGTCCCGTTGATCACCCAGTGGTCGCCGTCCAGCCGGGCGGTGGTGCGCATGCCGCCGGGGACGTCCGAGCCGCCGCCCGGCTCGGTGAGGCCGAACGCGGCGAGGTTCGCCCCGGAGGTCAGGCGCGGCAGCCACTCGGCCTTCTGCGCCTCGGAACCGAAGCGGTAGATCGGCATCGCGCCCAGCGAGACGCCCGCCTCCAGGGTGATCGCGACGGAGGAGTCGACCCGGGCCAGCTCCTCCAGCGCCAGGCACAGCGCGAAGTAGTCGCCGCCCATGCCGCCGTGCTCCTCGGGGAACGGCAGCCCGAACAGGCCCATCTTCCCCATGGCCGCGACGATCTCGTACGGGAACAGCTCGCGCTCGTACAGGTCGCCGATCACCGGCGCCACGCTCTCCCGCGCGAACCGCTCGACCGTGCGCCGCAGCTCCTCCTGCTCGTCGGTGAGACTAAAGCTGATCATCAGAATCCCATCTCTTGGTCGCGCCAACGGCGCTCCGGGTGACCAGGCTTCCGCCGCCCGGCCTTCCCTCGTCACGTGCTCGCTCCTTCGTCGCCGCGCGCACTGCTCAGTCCAGGCCGGACGGGCCGGTCACCGGGGACAGCGCCTGGACGACGCGGGACGGGCTGGGGCGGCCGAGGCGGCCGGCCATCCAGCGGCTGGTGGCGGTCAGCTCGGCGAGGTCGACGCCGGTGGCGATGCCGAGGCCGTCGAGCATCCACACCAGGTCCTCGGTGGCGAGGTTGCCGGTGGCGCTCTCGGCGTACGGGCAGCCGCCGATGCCGCCGGCGGAGGCGTCGACGGTGGTGACGCCGGCGCGCAGGGCGGCGAGGGTGTTGGCGAGGGCCTGGCCGTAGGTGTCGTGGAAGTGGACGGCCAGCCGGTCGGTGCCGATCCCGGCGTCCACCAGGGCGCCGATGAGGGCCGTGACGTGGCCCGGGGTGCCGACGCCGATGGTGTCGCCCAGGCTCAGCTGGGAGCAGCCGAGGTCCATCAGGCGCTTGGCGACGGACACGACCTGCGCGATGGGCACGTCGCCCTCCCACGGGTCGCCGCAGACCATCGAGACGTACGCGCGGACCCACAGGCCCTCGGCGCGGGCGCGTTCCACGACCGGGGCGAACATCGCGATCGACTCGTCCACGGTGCGGTTGAGGTTGCGGCGCGCGAACGTCTCGGTGGCGCTGCCGAACACGGCGATCTCGGTGACGCCGTTGTCGAGGGCGCGGGACAGGCCGCGCTCGTTCGGGACGAGCACCGGGTAGCGCAGGTCGGGGCGGCGCGGCAGCACGTCGAGGAGCTCCTCGGCGTCGGCGAGCTGCGGCACCCACTTCGGATGGACGAAGCTGGTCGTCTCGATCGTGCGCAGGCCCGCGCGGGCCAGCCGGACGACGAACTCCGCCTTGTCGGCGACCGGGACGATCGCCTTCTCGTTCTGCAGCCCGTCGCGCGGGCCGACCTCGTAGATGGTGACGCTCTCCGGGAGCCCGTCCAGCGGTGCGCGCATGTTCAGCCCTCCTCGATCACGGCCAGCACCGCGTCCAGGGCGACCTGCGCCCCGGTACGGGCCGGGAGCCGGGCGACCACGCCGGCGACCGGCGCGGTGACCGTGTGCTCCATCTTCATCGCCTCGACCACCACGAGCGGTTCGCCGGCGGCGACGCGGTCGCCCTCGGCGGCCTTGACGGCCAGGACGGTCCCGGGCATCGGGCTGCGCAGGACGCCGTCGCCCGCGGCGGCGGCGCCGGCGCCCCGTTCGGCCCGGACGTGCTCGGCGAGGGCCCAGGCCCGCCCGCCGCGTCCGAGCCACAGGGTGCTGCCCTGGCGGGCGGCCCGGAAGGTCAGCGTCCGCCCGCCGTACGTGAGGGCGAGGTCGCCGGTGGGGCCGCGGGTGAGGGAGGCGCGGACGGGCTCGGCGCCGCCGGCGGCCACGAGCGCGTCGCGGGCGCGGCCCTGGACGCGGACCTCGACGGGGGCGCCGCCGGCGGGGGTGATGATCCAGGGCGTCCAGGCGTGCGCTCCGGGCCGCCAGCCGTCCGGTACGGCCCACGGGTCCGGATCGTCGGTCTCGAGGGCGAGCATGCGTTCCAGCGCGGCGGCGGCGAGGACCTCCGGCGGGGCGGGGGCGGCGGGGGCCAGCTCGTCCACGGAGCGCTCGACCAGGCCGGTGTCGATGCGGCCGGCCGCCACCTCGGGGTGGGCGAGGAGCGCGCGCAGGAACGCGACGTTCGTCGGCACGCCCAGCAGCGCGTACGCGGCGAGCGCGCGGTCGAGCCGGTGCAGGGCCTCGCCCCGGTCGGCGCCCCACGCGATCACCTTGGCGAGCATGGGGTCGTACGCGCCGCCCACCTCGGTGCCCTCCGCGAGGCCCGAGTCCACCCGCACGTGGTCGCCGGCCGGCTCGTCCAGGAGCAGGACCTCGCCGCCGGTCGGCAGGAAGCCGCGGGACGGGTCCTCGGCGTACACGCGGGCCTCGACGGCGTGGCCGTCGAGGGCGGGGGCCTCGGTGAACGGCAGGGGCTCGCCGGCGGCCACGCGCAGCTGGAGCTCGACGAGGTCGAGGCCGGTGACGAGTTCGGTGACGGGGTGCTCGACCTGGAGCCGGGTGTTCATCTCCATGAAGAAGTACTCGCCGGGCCGGTCGGCGGAGACGATGTACTCGACCGTCCCGGCGCCGGTGTAGCCGACCGCGCGGGCGGCGGCGACGGCGCTGGCGCCCATCCGCCCGCGGGCCTCGGCGTCCAGGAGGGGAGACGGGGCCTCCTCGACGATCTTCTGGTGGCGGCGCTGCAGGCTGCACTCGCGCTCGCCCAGGTGGACGGCGTTGCCGTGGGAGTCGGCGAAGATCTGGATCTCGATGTGCCGCGGGTTCTCGACGAACCGCTCCACCAGCAGGGTGTCGTCGCCGAACGACGCGCGCGCCTCGCGGCGGGCCGAGTCGATCGCGGCGGCCAGCTCGGACTCGGCGCGCACCAGCCGCATGCCCTTGCCGCCGCCGCCCGCCGACGGCTTGAGCAGCACGGGCAGGCCGGTGGCCAGCGCGGCCTCGGCCAGCTCGGCGTCCGACAGGCCCGCCTCGTCGCGGCCCGGCACGACCGGGACGCCGGCCGCGGCGACCGTCCGCTTCGCCCGGATCTTGTCGCCCATCGCCTCGATCGCGCCGGCGGGCGGGCCGATGAAGACCAGGTCCGCGGCGGCGCAGGCGCGGGCGAACGCGGCGTTCTCGGCCAGGAAGCCGTAGCCGGGGTGGACGGCCGCGGCGCCGGTGCGCCGGGCCGCCTCGATGACCGCCTCGATGTCCAGGTACGACGGGATCCGCACCGCCTCGTCGGCCGCGCGCACGTGCGGGGCGCCCGCGTCGGCGCCGGCGTGCACGGCCACCGACCGGACGCCGAGGCGGCGCAGGGTGCGGAAGACCCGGATCGCGATCTCACCCCGGTTGGCCACCAGAACGCTCTCGAACATCGGGCTCCTCACATCCGGAAGACGCCGTAGCCGACCGGCTCCAGCGGCGCGTTGGCGGCGGCGGACAGGCCGAGGCCCAGGACGCGGCGGGTGTCGCGCGGGTCGATGACGCCGTCGTCCCAGAGCCGGGCCGTGGAGTAGTACGGGTTGCCCTGCCGCTCGTACTGGTCGCGGATCGGCGCCTTGAACGCCTCTTCCTCCCCGGCGGTCCAGGCGTCGCCGAGCTGGTCGCGGCGGACGGTGGCCAGCACGCTCGCGGCCTGCTCGCCGCCCATGACGGAGATGCGCGCGTTCGGCCACATCCACAGGAAGCGGGGCGAGTACGCCCGCCCGCACATCGCGTAGTTCCCGGCGCCGAACGACCCGCCGATCACCACCGTGAACTTCGGGACGCGGGCGCAGGACACGGCCGTGACCATCTTGGCGCCGTGCTTGGCGATGCCGCCCGCCTCGTACTCGCGGCCGACCATGAAGCCGGAGATGTTCTGCAGGAAGACCAGGGGGATCGAGCGGCGGTCGCACAGCTCGACGAAGTGCGCGCCCTTGAGCGCGGACTCGGCGAACAGGATGCCGTTGTTGGCGACGATCCCGACCGGGTGCCCGTGGATCCGGGCGAACCCGGTCACCAGGGTCGCGCCGTACTCCTTCTTGAACTCCTGGAAGCGGCTGCCGTCGACGATCCGGGCGATGACCTCGCGGACGTCGTACGGGGTGCGCGGGTCGGGCGGGACGACGCCGTACAGCTCGGCGGGGTCGTGCGCGGGCTCCTCGGGCGCGGCGGTGTCCCAGGGGCGCGGGGCGCGCGGGCCGAGGGTCCCGACGATGTCGCGGACGATCGACAGCGCGTGCGCGTCGTCCTCGGCCAGGTGGTCGGTGACGCCGGAGACGCGCGAGTGCAGGTCGCCGCCGCCCAGCTCCTCGGCGGTGACGACCTCGCCGGTGGCGGCCTTCACCAGCGGCGGGCCGCCCAGGAAGATCGTGCCCTGGTCCCGGACGATCACGGCCTCGTCGCTCATCGCCGGGACGTACGCGCCGCCCGCCGTGCAGGAGCCGAGGACCGCCGCGATCTGCGGGATCCCCTCGCGGGACATCGTGGCCTGGTTGTAGAAGATCCGGCCGAAGTGCTCGCGGTCGGGGAACACCTCGTCCTGGCGGGGCAGGAACGCGCCGCCCGAGTCGACCAGGTAGACGCACGGCAGCCGGTTGTGGAGGGCCACCTCCTGCGCGCGCAGATGCTTCTTGACCGTGACGGGGTAGTACGTGCCGCCCTTGACGGTCGCGTCGTTGGCGACGACCACGCATTCGCGGCCGGCGACGCGGCCGACGCCGGTGATGATCCCGGCGCCCGGGGCCTCGCCGTCGTACATGCCGTGCGCGGCCAGCGGCGACAGCTCCAGGAACGGCGAGCCGGGGTCGAGCAGCGTGTCGACGCGGTCGCGGGGGAGCAGCTTGCCGCGCGCGACGTGCCGGTCGCGGGCGCGCTCGGGGCCGCCCCTCCCGGCCCGGTCGATGTGCTCGCGCAGTTCCGCGGCCAGCGCCTCGTTCGCCGCGGCGGCGCTCTTGAACGCCTCGTCGCCGGGATCGGCACGCGACACCAGCTCGGGCGGTCCGCTCATCCCTCGCTCACCCGTCCCCGCTTGTTAACGATCATTAACAATTTGCTTCGGATGCAGATGTTAGCCCTCATTAACAATGCCAGTCTAGACTGCCGCCATGACGCACGCCAGCAGCGAGCCGGCCAACCCGCGCCGGGCCGAGATCCTGGCCGCCGCCGCCGAGCTGTTCGCGCGGCGGGGCTACCACGGCGTGTCGATCGGCGACCTCGGCCGCGCCGTCGGCCTCACCGGGCCCGCCCTCTACCGGCACTTCCGCGGCAAGGAGGCGGTGCTGGCCGAGATGCTGCTGGACATCAGCGGGCGGCTGCTGGCCGAGGGCGCCCGGCGGGCCGCCGACCCCGATCCGGCCGCGGCGCTGGACGCCCTGCTGCGCGGCCACATCGCGTTCGCGCTGGACGAGCCCGCGCTGATCACCGTCCACGGGCGCGAGCTGGACAACGTCCCCGAGGCCGACCGCCACCGGGTCCGCCGCCTCCAGCGCGCCTACGTGGAGGAATGGGTCGGCGTCCTGCGCCGGCTGCGGCCCGGCGAGCCCGCCGGCCGCACCCGCGCGGCGGTGCACGCCTGCTTCGGGCTGCTCAACTCCACCCCGTACAGCGCCGCCGGCCTCGACCGCGACGAGATGGCGGAGCTGCTGCACGCGATGGCGCTGGCCGCGCTGGACCGGCGCGGCGGCGCGTCACCGATGTAACTCGATACTTATGCAGGTCTTGACTTCTCCCGGCACGGCGTAGCTCGATGGACCGGACAGCAGCCGCGGGCCGGAGGAGTACGCATGGGAGTCCAAGGGGTCAGCTTCTACGAGATCGCCGCCGCCCAGCCGGACCGGCCCGCGTTCCTGAGCGACGCTGGCACGGTCACGTACGGGGAGCTGCACGCGGACGTCAACCGGATCTCGCACGCGCTGCGCGCCCTCGGGCTGGAGCCCGGGGACGCGATGGCGACCGTGCTGGGCAACCGGGCCGAGTTCCTGACCGTCCTGCTGGCCGCCATGCAGAGCGGCGTCTACCTCGTCCCGGTCAGCCGCCACCTGACGGCGCCGGAGATCGGGTACATCCTGGCCGACAGCGGGTCCAAGGCCGTCGTCACCGAGGCGGCGTTCGCGGACGCGGTGACGGCGGCCGCCGACGAGGCCGCGGTCAAGCCCGAGGGGCGCGTCTCCATCGATCCGGCCGCGGGCTTCGAGCGGCTGGACGCCGTGCTGGAGGGGCGGCCGGGCGATCCGCCGGACGAGCGGAAGATGGGCTCGGTCATGCTCTACACGTCCGGGACGACCGGGCGCCCCAAGGGCGTGCGGCGCCCGCTGCTGGACTTCCCGCCCGAGCTGGCGATGGCCGTCCTGCGCGAGACCCTGGCCAAGCACCTGGAGATCGAGCCGGGCGACGAGGTCCATCTGGCGGTCGGGCCGCTGTACCACTCGGCCCCGTGCGTGCACGCCCTGCTGTCGCTCAACCTCGGGCACGCGGTCGTGGTGTGCGACCACTTCGAGCCGGCGGCGACGCTGGAGCTGATCGAGCGGTACGGCGTCACCAACTCGTTCATGGTGCCGACGATGTTCCACCGGATGCTCGCGCTTCCGGACGAGGTGCGCGGCCGCCACGACCTGTCGTCGCTGCGGCAGGTCTACCACAGCGCCGCGCCGATCCCCGTGGAGACCAAGCGGCGGATGCTCGACTGGTGGGGGCCGGTGCTGTACGAGTACTACGGCTCGACCGAGAGCGGGCCGGTCGTCGTCGCCAGGCCGCGGGAGTGGCTGGAGCACCCGGGGACGGTGGGCCGCCCGGTCGAGGGCGTGGAGATCAAGATCTTCGACGAGTCCGGCGCGGAGCTGCCGCCCGGCGAGCCAGGCCTGATCTACGCGCGCGGCCAGGCCGGCTTCGAGTACCACCGCGATCCGGGCAAGACCGCGGCCAGCATGATCGGCGACTTCTACACGCCCGGCGACATCGGCCATCTGGACGAGGACGGCTGGCTCTACATGAGCGACCGCCGGACCGACCTGATCATCACCGGCGGGGTGAACATCTACCCGGCCGAGATCGAGGCGGCGCTGCTCCAGCATCCGGCGGTGGCGGACGTGGCGGTGATCGGCGTCCCGGACGAGGACTGGGGGCAGAGCGCGGTCGCCCTCGTCGAGCCGGCGCCCGGCAGCGCGGCGGGGGAGGCGCTCGCGGACGACCTGCTGGCGCACTGCGCGACGCTGCTCGCCAGGCTCAAGCACCCGCGCCGGATCGAGTTCCGCGACTCCCTGCCGCGCACTCCGTCGGGCAAGCTCAGCCGCCGGCGCGTGCGGGAAGGATACTTGCGCGAGCAACGAGAGCAGGGTGAGAGTTCATAGCGGCGGCAGGGGATAAAAGGGTGGAAATGCCGTGAGATACGTCGAACGCTTCGCGGCGCGCCTGCGTACTACGGCACATGACGGACCAGAAGGTCGCTCCACTCGGTGATCATAAGATCATCCACCGGCCCGGCGGTGGCGAGACGACGGCGGGCGCCCGGCACGCCCGGGACCGGACGGGCGGCGGCCCGGCGGCCGGTCCCGATCGCGAGGCGCCCGCCCCCGCCGCCGGACGTCCCGCCGGCGGCGCGCCGGCCGTCAGGGCGGCGCCCGACACGATGCCCGACCTGGACGTCGCGCGGATCGGCGACCCCGTCGCCGTCCGGCCCTGCGCCAACTGCGGACGGCCCCTACCGCAGCCCGTGAGCGGCGCCCAGACCGTCCGCTACTGCGCCGACGACGACGGCGCGTGCGGGCGGGAGGCGCGGCACCGGCGCGAACGCGGCAAGGAGACCCCCGGGCTCACCGGGCAGGTGGCCTGGGCCTGGGAGATGGTGGAGCGGCTGGAGTCGGCCGCCGACCGGCTGGCCGGCTCGCTGGCCTCCGAGCTGAGCGTCGCGGGCGTCGAGCGCCGGGTGGCGGCGGCCCAGGCCGAGGCCGCCTCGCACGTCGCGGTGGCGCAGGAGGAGCGCGACGCCTCGCAGCGCCAGGCCGAGCACGCCTGGCGGGAGGCGGCCTCGGCCCGCGCCCGCGCCGAGGCCGCCGACCGGGACGCCGCCGCCGCGCGCGAGCGGGCCGAGCAGGCCGCCGCCGACCGGGACGCGGCCCGCGCGGAGGCCGCCCAGGCCAAGGAGACCGCCGACCAGGCCATCGCGAGCCGGATGGCCGCCGAGCGGGAGCGCGACCACGTCGTCGGGCGCGAGGGAGAACTGCTCGCCGCGCTGGAGGCCGCGCGCTCGGAGCTGGTCACGCTGCACGCCCGGCTGTCGGAGTCCGAGACGATCGTGGAGGGCCACCGGATCGAGGCCGCCGCGACCCGCCGCGCCACCGACGACCTGCGCGCCGCCGTACGCGAGGCCGAGACCAAGCGCGGCCAGGCGGTCGCCGACCGCGACCAGATCCAGGCCCGGATGCACGAGTTCGAGCAGGCCAACCTGCAGCTCACCCGGACCGCCGAGGAACTGCGCGCCGCCGTGTCCGCCCTCACCGGCGAGCGGGACGCCGCCCGCGCCGAGGCCGAGCGGGCCCGCCGCCGCGTCGACGCGCTCACCCAGATGGCCGCCCCCCGCGACGGCGCCCGCCGGCCCGTCGAGCAGGAGCCGCCGACCGGGCTGCATCCGCTGAACGGCGTGCGGCTGCCGTCGACCGGCTGACCGGGCGCCGCCGAGCGCTGGACGAGGCGAGGAGGTGGTCGCCCTCATCCACGGCACTGGCCCTGCCGGCCGCCGCGCCGCACCGGGGTGGTGCGGCGGCCGGTGCCCGCCAGGTACGCGGAGTAGTCGAGCGCGCCGGCGTGCACGGCCGCGTGGACGGCCCGCGCGATCCGCGCGCCCCACACCGAACGCGGCCCCGCGAACGGCTCCGCGCCGTCCCCGCCGTTCCCGTTCCCGCCGTTCCCGTCTCCGGCGGGGATCGGCGCGGCGACGCAGATCGCGTCCGAGGCGGTGCCCGTGCACGGGTAGCCCGCCTCCAGGAGCGCCTGCGTCTTGGCCTCGGTCGCGGTCATGACCGCGTTCACCAGTGCCGCGTCCGACAGCGGCGCCGGCACCTCCACCACGATGTTGATCGTCCCCGGTCGCCAGTCGGCCGAGGTCAGCGGTGCCAGCTCGGGATCGGCGGCGCCCGCCAGGGCGGCCGCCCAGGTCGGGACGCGCAGGCCGACCGTCGCCGCCGCCGTCACCCCCTCGTCCTCGCGGCGCATCGTCCGGTCCACCGAGGCGGCCGTCAGCAGCCCGACGCCGGGGCCGCGCAGGCCGTACGCGGCGGCCAGCTCCGCGATGTGCGCGGCCGGGTCCATGCGCGCGTAGTGGCTCGCGACCTGGGCGTTCAGGACCCAGTTCCGCGGCCCGATACCGCCGCCCGCCATCCCCGAGGAGATCATCCGCAGGCCGGGGCCGGCGCGCCACACCGTCGCGCAGAAGCGCGCCCCGTCCTCCTCGCGCCACACCAGATCGAGTCTCACGGCCGCTCCAGGGAGAGGATCGGGCGGCCGCCCGCGCCCGGCGTGACCCGGACCCGCGCGTCGAAGTGCGCGGCGACCGCGTCCCGGGTGAGCACCTCCGCCGGCGGCCCGGCGGCCGCGACGCGGCCCTCCGACAGCAGCACCAGGTCGTCGGCGTACTGCCCGGCCAGCGTCAGATCGTGGACCGTGGTCACCACGGTCAGCCGGTCCGCCAGCCGCAGCCGGTCGATCAGCTCCATGACCTGCTGCTGGTGGCCGATGTCGAGCGCGGTCGTGGGCTCGTCCAGCAGCAGCACCGACGTCTGCTGCGCCAGCGCGCGGGCCAGCACCACCCGCTGCCGCTCGCCGCCCGACAGCCGGTCCAGGGTGCGGCCCGCCAGCCCGGCCAGGTCCAGCCGCTCCAGCGCCTCGGCGGCGATGGCGCGGTCCCGCGCGCTCTCCCGCCCCAGGTACGGGATGTACGGGGAGCGGCCGAGCAGCGTGTAGTCGAAGACGGCCATCCCGGCGGGCAGGCTCGGGTTCTGCGGCGCGTACGCCACCAGCCGGGCCCGCTCCCGCGGCTTGAGCGCGCGCGGGTCGGTGCCCGCGATGGCGATCTCGCCCGCGGCGCCGCGCAGCCCGAGGAGCGCGCGCAGCAGCGTCGACTTGCCCGCGCCGTTCGGGCCGATCACGGCCGTCCAGGAGCCCTCCGGCACGTCCAGGGACACGCCGTGCAGGACCGGCCGGCCGTCCAGCGCGACGTCCAGGCCGCGCGCCGTGATCGTCATGTGTCCACCTGCCTGCGGGTCGCGCGCAGCACCAGCACGAAGAACGGGCCGCCGACGAACGCGGTCACCACGCCCAGCGGCAGCTCGCCGGGCGCGACCACGCTGCGCGCGACCAGGTCGGCCAGCCCCAGGAACGCCCCGCCGCCCAGCAGCGACAGCGGCAGCACCACCCGGTACGACGACCCGGCCAGCCGCCGCACCACGTGCGGGACGACGATGCCGACGAACCCGATCAGCCCGCTGACCGCCACCGCGCAGGCCGTGGCCAGCGACGCGGCGACCAGCACCACCAGCCGCACCCGGGCCGCGGACAGCCCCAGCGCGGACGCCTCCTCGTCGCCCACGCCCAGCACGTCCAGCAGCCGGCCGTGCAGGAGCAGGACCACGGTGGAGACCAGCGCGTACGGGGCGACCATGGCCAGCTGGCGCCAGTCGGCCGAGCCGACCCCGCCCATGATCCAGGAGTAGATCCGCTGCAGCTCCTCCGCACTGGCCTGCTGCAGGAACGTCTGCACGGCGGACAGGAAGCTGGACACCGCCACGCCCGCCAGCACCAGCGTCGCCGCGCCCGAACCGCCGCCCCGGCCCGCCATGTTGCCCAGCGCGTACGCCAGGAAGACCCCGCCGATGGCGCCCGCGAACGCCGCCAGCGGCACGCTGTACGCGGGATCGCCCGGCGTCACCACGATGATCAGGGTGGCGCCGACCCCGGCGCCGGCGGCGGCGCCCAGCAGGTACGGGTCGGCCAGCGGGTTGCGGAACACGCCCTGGTACCCCGCGCCGGCCATGGCCAGCAGGCCGCCGACCAGCGCGCTCATCAGCACCCGGGGCAGCCGCAGCTCGAACAGCACGTTCTGCTCGACGACGCTGAGGCCCGAGTCGACCGACACGAACGGCAGCCGGTCCAGCAGCGCCTTCAGCACCGCGCCGAACGGCAGCCCGGCCGCGCCGACCAGCAGCCCCGCCGCCAGCGTGGCGATCAGGAGCGCCACCGCCACGGCCAGCGGCACGGGCCGCAGCCGCGCGGGCGCCGGGACCGCCGGGGCCCCGGACGCCCCCGCGAACGGCCCGCTCACCGCCTCGCCGGAGCCTTCCGCACCGCGTCGCCGATGGCCTTGACGAAGTCGGGCAGGCGCGGCCCCCAGCGGGAGGCGATGTCGTCGTCCAGCTCGACCACGCCGCCCTTCTTCACGGCCGTGAGGTCCTGCCAGCCGGGCCGCTTGCCGACCGTCGACGCGTTCTGCCCGCAGCACTTGGTGTCGCCCAGGAAGATCAGCGAGGGGTCGCTCTTGACGAGGTACTCGCGGGACAGCTGCGGGTAGCCGCCGGCCGCCTTCTCGGCCTTGTCGGCGATGTTCTCCAGGCCGAACAGGCCGTACACCTGCCCGATGAACGTGCTGGACGTCACCGTGTGCAGCTGGTCGTCCAGCTCGTGGTAGTAGGTCAGCCCCTTGCCCTTGGACGCCGCCGCGACCGTCTGCTGGATCTTCGCGCGCATGTCGTCGGTGAGCTTTTTGGCCTGGTCCGTGCGGCCGGTGGCGGTGCCCAGGTCCATGATCTCGTCGTAGGCGTCGTCCAGCTTGGCGGCCGAGGGCTCCAGCAGCACCGGGACCTTGACCTTCTCCAGCGCCTTGACGATGCCGTCCATGTCGTCGGACAGCACGACCAGGTCGGGCTTGTGGGCGATGATCGCCTCGGCGTTCGGCTTGAACCCCGACAGCTTGGTCTTCGGCGCGTTCGCCGGGTGGTTGGAGTACTCGTCCACCGCCACCACCTGCGGCCCGGCGCCGATGGCGAAGAGCGTCTCGGTGTGGGTGGGGGAGAGGGAGACGATCCGCTTCGGCACGGCCGGGATCGTGACGGCGCCGTTGGCGGCCTGGACGGTGACCGCGCCGCCCTTCGCCGCCGCCGGCTTCTCGTCGCCGGCGCCGCAGCCGGCCGCCAGCGTCAGGACGCCGGCGATCAGGGCCGCGCCGAGGGCACGTACGGGTCTCAAGGAAGCCTCCATGGCTACGGGAGGGCAGGCCCGCCGCACCGGAGTGACGGTCGCCCTTCCACGAGGTCGAGAAACGTCGCGCGAGCGGAGGCGACCTGGCTCGGCCCGGGAAGGGGCATCACAGTTGCGGGACAGCGCCGGGATCACACCGGACTTCGCTCCAGAACACGCGTGTGCACGTTATCAGGCGGTCTGGGCGGTTCAGTCCTCGCGTACGGGGTCGGACGCCGCCCGGTCCCGGCCCTCCATGAAGAAGTCGAGGATCGCCGTCGCGCCCGGCAGCTCGCCGAGCGGGCGGGCCGCGCCGAACGGGGCGTTCCAGAACGACCCGGCGCGCGGCTTCCACGGCGCCGCGTAGGCGTACGGCTCGTCGAGGTAGGAGTCGCCCGCCGAGACGCCGTAGTTGACCTCGCCGGCCGCGATGCCGACGTCGAAGTGCTCCGGCCACAGCACCGGCGCCACCTCCGGCGCGAACCGCCGCAGCGCCTCGTCGCCGCGCGCGAAGCCGGTGTGCACCGCCCCGGCCGCGCCGGCGTCGATCCCGATGGGGTCGTCGAGTCCGGCGCCGCTGCCGTCGCGGTAGAGGCCGGCGGGGGCGCCCGGATCGGTGATGCCGGCCGCGGCGGCCAGCTCCCGGAACGTGGTGCCGTTCATCGGGATCGCCCGGTCGCCGGCGACCAGCTCGGTGCCGGCGACGCGCAGCCGCGGCCCGGCGGCCGTCGCGAAGCCGCCCGGGGTGACCGCCAGCCGGATCGTGCCGCTCTCGCGGTGCTGCGGCCCGGCCATGAGCAGCTCGGCGACCCCGTGCAGCGCCCGGCGGGTGGTGGTCGGTTCGTCCATGGGCCCACGCTATCCGGGCCGCCATCGGGGCGCGAGGGCCGCCGCGCGCCGGGCCGGGGCAGGGGTGCGGGACGGCCGCCGTTGTGCCGGCGGCGGCCGTGCCCCCGTGCGGCGATGCTGGCACCGGCCGCTTTCAGAACGCTTTCAGCCGGGCTCGCCAGGGTGTTCCGGCCCGTCCGCGAACCCGTCCTCGCATCCGTTCTCGGCTCCGCCCGCGCGGTCCCGGCGCACCTGCGCGAGCGTCCCGCGGGCCGCCGCGGTCTGGACGAGCCATTCGTCCTCCCTGGTCAGGGCCATGGCCTCGTGGGCGCGGGCGAGCGCCTCGTCCGGGCAGCCCAGCCGGAGCGCCGTGCGGGCGAGGCCGCACAGCGCCTCGATCTCCTGGAGCGGGCGGGCGGCCGAGCGGGCGGTGCCGAGCGCGTCCGCGTAGTGGCCGTGCGCCCTGCCGGGACGCTCGCGTTCGAGCGCGGCGGCCAGGCTGATGAGCGTGACCGGCATCTTGCCGTGCTCGTGCCGCTCGCCGGCCGCCTGGACGGCCTCCCGCGCGATGCGCAGGGCGGTGGCGTCGTCCCCCAGGTCGTGGTGAGCGAGGCTCCGCGCCGCCAGCGCCTCCGCGTGCCCGGACCGGACGGCGAGGGAGTCCAGCAGCGCGAGCGCGCTCCGGAGCCGGAGGAGGGCGCGGCCGGGCTCGCCACGCAGGCGGAGCGACGCGCCCATGCCGAGGAACGCGAGCCCGCGCAGCAGCCTGTCGCCTTCCCCGTGCGCGGTCTCCCGCAGCACTTCGGCGTAGTGCCGTTCCGCCTCCCGCAGGCGCCCTCCGTGGAGGCGGGCGTCGCCGAGATGGAGCACGCACGCCAGCAGGGCTCGTGGCAGGCCGTGCTCGCGGGCGACGCGCGCCCCCTCCTCCAGGGCTTCGGCAGCGGAGTCGGTCTCGCCGAGACAGCCCTGCGCCCATCCCGCCAGCGCCAGCCCCCAGCTCGTCCCCTCCGGCCAGCCGCCCGCGGTGCCGTGCCGCGCGGCCGCCCTGCCGTGCGCGAGGGCCCGCCGGTACGACCCCGCCTCCATGCAGGCGTGGCCCATCGACACGTGCAGGTTGGCGACGTCGGCGTCCGTCCCGTGCCGGGCCGCCGCCGCGAGCGCGGTTTCGGCGATGCCCGTCCAGGTCTCGTAGGCGCACGTCCCGCGCAGGTGGAACTCGAGCGCGTGGACGAGCTGCCACGAGTAGTGCCAGGGGCCGTGCGCGGCCGTCTCCGTGACGACCGCGAGCAGATTGGCCAGCTCGTTCTCCAACCACGCCCGCGCCTCGGCGGGGTGGCCGAACGACCGTGGCCGCACCTGCGGAAGGTGGTCGGAGGGCCGCGCGCGGGACAGGGAGATGTCCTCGGTGGCCCGGTGCGCCGAGTGCAGGTAGTAGTCGAACAGGCGCCGCCGTGCCGTTTCGCGTTCGGTGGCGTGCTCTTCCTCCTCCGCGCGTTCCGCCGCGTACACCCGGAGCAGGTCGTGCAGCTGGAACCGGTCCTCGCCGCGCCGCTCGACGAGGTGGTTCGACACCAGCAGGTCGAAGCGGCGGCGGACCCGCCCGGCCGTCTCGCCGGTGAGCGTCGCGGCCGCGCCGACCGCGACGTCCTTGCCGGGGACCAGGCCGAGCCTGCGGAACAGGCGCTGCTCGTCCGGCTTAAGCGCGCCGTAGGAGAGGTCGAAGGCCGCCCGTACGGCGGCGTCGGGGTCGTCCTCCAGGGAGAGCTCGTCGAGGAACTCGCGGTCGTCCAGGGAGGCCAGGTAGTCCTTCACGCCCCGGTGGCCCTGCCCCTGGACGATGTTCGCGGCGGCGACGCGCAGCGCGAGCGGCAGGAACGCGCAGCGCCGCGCGAGCTCGTCCAGGACCGCGGGGGCCTCCCGGTCCGCGCGCGGGCCGAGCAGGCGCCGCAGCAGCGCGGCCGCCTCCCGCGCGGTCAGCGCGCCCAGCTCGACCGTCCGCGCGTCGTCGCGCGCCACCAGCCCGCGCAGGCTGTTGCGGCTGGTGACGAGCGTGACGCAGCCCGGCCCGGCCGTGAGCAGCGGCCGCACCTGCTCGGGCCCGGCGGCGTTGTCCAGCAGCACCAGCGCCCGCTTGCCCGCCATCGTGCCGCGGAACAGGGCGAACTGCTCCTCGGGCTCGGGCGGGATCCGCTCGGCCGGGCAGCCCAGCGCCCGCAGGAAGCGCGTCACCACGTCCTCGGGACGCAGCGGCGCGGCCGACGCGAAGCCGCGCAGATCCACCCACAGCTGCCCGTCCGGGAAGCGGCCGAGTGCGCCGCGCGCCCAGTGCAGCGCCAGCGCGGTCTTGCCGACGCCGCCGCTGCCGACCACCGCCACGGTCGTGCGGCCCGCCGCGACCGCGCCGCTGATCGCCTCCAGCGCGGCGGCGCGGCCGGTGAACGAGCCGACGGCGGCCGGGAGCTGCGCGGGCACCGCGCCGCGATCCTCGCCGGCCTCGTCGCCGGCTTCGTCGCCGGCCAGCACGATCCGCTGCAGTTCCCGCAGCTCGGGTCCCGGATCCAGGCCCAGCTCCGCGCGCAGCACCCGGCGGGCGTCCTGGTAGGCCGCCAGCGCGTCGCCGCGGCGTCCGGCGCGGTGCAGCGCCAGCATCAGCTGACCGTGGAACCGCTCCCGGAGCGGGTGCGCCGCGACCAGCGCCCGCAGCTCCGCGATCAGCGCGCCGTGCCGCCCGCACGCCAGCTCGGCGTCCACCCGCCGTTCCAGCAGTTCGAGCCGCAGCTCCGCCAGCCGCGCGGCCTCCGGCCGCAGCAGGGCGATGTCGGGCCAGTCGGCGAACGGCTCGCCGCGCCACAGGCCGAGCGCCCGGTCCAGCAGCCCGGCCGCCCGCGGCGGGGCGGCCCGCGCGGCCGCCGCGGCCAGGGCCTCGGCCTCCCGCGCGTCCAGCTCGCCGTCCGCCAGGACGATCCGGTAGCCGCCGTCCGCGAACGGGATCCGGTCCCGGCCGCCCAGCGCACGCCGCAGGCGGTGCACGTTGACCTGCAGGTTCCGGACGCCGCCGCGGGGCGCGCGGTCGCCCCAGACCGCCTCGACCAGGCGCTCGGCGCGCACCGGCCGGCCCGCGTGCGCCAGCAGGACCGCGAGCACCGCGCGGTCCTTGGGCGTGCCCGCGTCGACGGCGTCGGCCCCGTCCCGGACCAGCAGGGGCCCGAGGACTCCGAAGAACACGAGCCACCTTCCAGGGGAGCAGGGGGTGGGCGGTGGTCCGCCCCTCCCCGCCATTATCGGGCGGTCACCGTCCGTTGCCACGTCCGTTTCGTCCGGCTTTCCCGGTATCAGGAATGATGAGAGGGTGCGCGAACCCGATCCGCTGACCCTGTTCACCCGCGACGGCGTCCGCATCGACGCCGGCCACAGCCCCGGCGACCGGGCGCTGTGCTTCGTGGTCGCGCACGGGTTCACCTGCTCGTGGCGGCAGCCCGTGCTGCGCCGGATCTCCAGCGCCCTCAACGCATACGGCGGCGTCATCGGCCTCGACCTGCGCGGCCACGGCCGCTCCGGCGGCCGCTCCACCGTCGGCGACCGCGAGGTGCTCGACGTCGACGCCGCGGTGGCCGCCGCCCGGCGGCGCGGGTACGGGCGCGTCGCGGCCGTCGGGTTCTCCATGGGCGGCGCCGTCGCCGTACGGCACGCGGCCCTGTGCGGCGGCGTGGACGCCGTGGTCTCGGTCAGCGCCCCCGCCCGCTGGTACTACCGCGGGACGGTGCCGATGCGCCGCGTCCACTGGGTCATCGAACGCCGGATGGGCCGCCTCGCCGTACGGCTGGCGCGCGGCACCCGGGTGGCCCCCGGCGGCTGGAACCCCGAGCCCGCAGCCCCGCACGAGGTCGCGTCCCGCATCGCGCCCGTGCCGCTGCTGGTCGTCCACGGGGACGCCGACCCGTTCCTGCCGCTGGAGCACGCCCGCCAGCTGTACGGCGCTGCGCGCGAGCCGCGCGAGCTGTGGATCGAGCCGGGTTTCGGGCACGCCGAGGTGGCCGCCACCCGCGACCTCATCAAGCGCGTCGGCGAGTGGGCGGCGTCCGCGCGCTAGGCGCCGGCGACCGGCCGTCCTCGGTCGTCCACAGTTCGCGCGACCCCTCCCGCCGGCCCGCCGGCGGCCGTCACCCTCGGAGGATGACCGCGCGACTCAGCTGGCGCCACGCCGGGACGGCCGTCACCGCCGGCGCCGAGAGCTCCCCGCCCGCCCGGGCCGCCCTGATCGCCCGCCTCGCCCCGTCCGGCGTCGTGGCGCGCCGCACCGCCGCCTGGATCTGGGGCCTGGACGTCCTGCCGCCCGGCCGCAACGCCTCCGAGTGGGAGATCGACCTGGCCCGCAGCCCGCCCGCCGCGCACCACATCACCGAGGAGGCCGGCGTCCGCGTGACGACCCCGGCCCGCACCGCCCTCGACTGCGCCCGCCGGCTCCCGCGCGTCGAGGCCGTCGCCGCGCTCGACCAGTTCCTGCGCGCCGGCGTCCCCCTGGACTCCCTCCGGCTCATGGCCCGCGACCTGCCGGACTACCGCGCCTCGGCGCGCCTCCAAGACGCCTTCCGGCTCGCCGACGCGGGCGCCGCGTCCCCCGGCGAGACCCGCGTCCGGCTGCTGGTCCTGAGCGCCGGCTTCCCCCGCCCCCGCACCCAGGTACGGGTCCCCGGCCCCCGCGGCGAGCCGTTGGCCATCGACCTCGGCTACGAGGAGTTCCGCGTCGGCCTGGAGTACGACGGAGAGGAGCACCACACCGGCCCCGCCGCCCGCGCACGCGACACCGCCCGCCGCCGCTGGCTCGCCCGCGAGCACGGCTGGGAGGTCATCCCCGTCACCCGCGACGTCCTGTCCCGTCCCGCCCCCTATCTGGAGGCCCTCCTGACCTCTCTGCTGCACCGCGGCTGGACCCCGGACGAGCGGACGCTCCACCGGATCACGGCCCACCTGGCCCACCTCTCCCGCCGGCGACGACGCTGACCGGTCGGGGCCGCCGGGATTGCCGCCCGCCGCCCCGGCGAAACAGAATGGCGTTCTGTTGGATCCGGTGAGGCGCGGAAGGTGAGGGCGATGATCGTCGATGCCTGGATGCAGCATGGGACGGTGCGGTTCCTGCGGCACGAGATGCTCGACTCGCTGTGGCGGTGGACGGGGCAGAAGCCGCCGGAGGAGGAGCCGCCGATCGGGGACACCCTCGGGGCGATGGACGCCGGCGGTGTCGATATCGGGCTGATCAGCGCCTGGTACGGCCCCGAGGGCGACCTGGTGAGCAACGACGAGGTCGCCGGCTGGGTGGCGGCGGCGCCAGGCCGGCTGGCGGGCGTCGCGTCGGTCGACATCCGGAGGCCGACGGAGGCCGTGCGGGAGCTGCGCCGGTGCGTGCGCGAGCTCGGCTTCAAGGCGCTGCGGGTGGTGCCGTGGCTGTGGGGCGTGCCGCCGACCGACCGGCTCTTCTACCCGCTGTACGCCGAGTGCGTGGAGCTGGGGATCCCGTTCTGCACGCAGGTCGGGCACACCGGGCCGCTGCGGCCGAGCGAGGTGGGGCGGCCGATCCCGTACATCGACCAGGTCGCGCTCGACTTCCCGGAGCTCGTGATCGTCGGCGGGCACATCGGCTACCCGTGGACGGAGGAGATGGTCGCCGTGTGCCGCAAGCACCCCAACGTGTACATCGACACCTCGGCGTACACGGTGCGGCGCTACCCGCCCGAGCTGGTGCGCTACCTGGGGGACCGGCACCACAAGGTCATGTTCGGCACCAACCACCCGATGATCTCCCCGGAACGGGCGCTGCGGGGCCTGGACGAGCTGGGCCTCGGAGACGAGGGCCGCGAGGCGTTCCTGTCGGGCAACGCCCGCCGCGTCTTCGGTTTGTGATCTACAACGTAAAGGCGGTCGGCGAGATGCGGACCCATCCGCGCCCACACGCGTGCCCGCCTTCGCCGCATTGCCCGTTCTGTCAGAGGGGGGACTCTAGGCTGGCCGCCCATGGACGCGATGTCGGACGACCCCCTGCTCGGACTGGTGTGCGCGATCATCGAGCACCACGGGTACGTGGCCGAGGTGGTCGATGAGGACCAGGTGGAGCTGCGCCGCCCGGACCAGGACGCGCCGGGCCGCCTCTACCTCACCAACCTACGGCAGTGGGCCGCGCGGGAACCGCGCGACCAGTGGCCGGCGATCGCGGCCGACTTCGTGGGGTCGGTGATCGCCACGGCCGAGAGCTCCGGGGACGACGCGCTCGACCTCGGCGACTACGCGATGGTCCGGCCGCTGCTGCGGACCCGGCTGTACGGCGACGACTTCGGGAGCGGGGCGCAGGCCCTGCGGCGGCCGGTGGCGCCGGGGCTGGTCGAGGTGCTGGTGGTCGACAAGCCGACCGCGATGATGATCGTGAACACCGATCTGCCGGGGAAGTGGGGGATGGCGGCGGACGAGCTGTTCGCCGTGGCGGAGGAGAACGTCCGGCGGGACGGGCCGCTGGAGCTGGTGGACGACGACTACGGGGGCGTGCGGCTGTTCTCGCTCGGCGGCGACTACGCGTACGCCACCGCGCACGCGCTGTGGGCGGGCGACTATCCGGTGACCGGGCCGTACGGGGCGCTGGTCGTGGTGCCCGCGCAGGGGGTGGTGCACGCGGTGCCCGTCCACGGCGAGGAGGTGGTCGCGGCGATGAACCTGCTGGTCCGGATCGGGTGGGGCGGTTTCCGGCAGGGGCCGCGCTCGATCACGCCGAACGTCTACTGGTGGCGGGACGGCGCGCTGCGGCTGGCGGGCGCCGTGGAAGTGGGGGAGGCGGGGGACGCGGGGGAGGACTCGCTGGCGGTCTCGATCAGCGGGGAGTTCCAGGAGCTGCTGGAGGAGCTGGTTCGGGAGTGACCCGGTGGCGCAGGGTGCGCCAGGTGAGCAGGCCGACCGGGACCGGCGCCCAGAACGTGACGGCGCGGAAGAGGAGCACGGCCTGCAGTGCGGTGCCGGCGGTGATGCCGACGGCGGCGAGCGCGGCGACGAGGGCGGCCTCGGTGGAGCCGACGCCGCCGGGCGCGGGGAGTGCGGCGCCCGCGGCGGCGCCGACGAGGTAGGCGGCCAGCAGCGGGAGGATGTCGGCGGTCGAGGCGGTGCCGGGTACGGCGAGCACGCTGAGCGCGAGGGCGAGCCCGAGGACGAGCGTGGTCGCGGCGGACGCGGTGAGCGTGAGCGCGAGGTCGCCGGGGCGGCGGCACAGGTCGGTCATGCCGGAGAGGGCGCGTCCGACGGCGGGGGAGCGCAGCGCGCGGCGGATCAGCAGGACGGTGGCGGGGAGGAGGGCGGCGCCGATCAGGGCCGGTGCGGGCGGCAGGAAGGCGATGGCGCGTGCGGCGTGGTCGGCGACGGTCTCCAGCATGCGGGAGTCCTGGGCGATGAGGAGCACGATCGCCAGCAGGATGAGGTCGGCGGGGGCGCCGGCGACCTGGAGCGCGGCGACGGCGACGGCGGCCCGGCGGAGGGGCATGCCGCGGCAGACGAGGTAGCGGGTGTTGACGGCGACGGCGCCGAGGCCGCTGGGGGTGACGCGGTTGGCGGCGGCCGCGGTGAACTGCGTCAGCGTCGTCTCGTACAGCGGCAGCGGGTGTCCGGAGGCGCCGCGCAGGGCGATCGCGGCGAGGACGTAGTGCAGGACGGAGAGGACGGCGAGCGCGGGCAGGAACTCCCAGCGCACGTTCTGGAACGCGGTGGCGGCGGAGCGTACCGGGGCGTCCCCGTAGATCACGAGCAGCGTGGTGACGGCCGCGACGGGCAGCAGTGCGAGGGCGGTCCATCGCGTCACGCGGTGCCGCCTGAACGCGGCGGCGGTGCGTCCGCGGGTGGCGGGTCCCGGCCGGGGGTCTTCGCTGTGGAGGTGGTCGGGGGCTGGGTCGGGTGCTGCTGCGGCGGCGCCGGGGGCCGGGGGCCCGGCGGGTGCCGCGCGTTCGGCGCCGGCGGCGATCGTCTCCACACCTTCGTTGTCGGCTACTTGGCTGAAGGGTATGCGACCGTGCGGTGGCCGGCGGGGTAATGCGCGCGGGCGAACGGTGCGGGTCAGGCGGCGGGCCGGTAGCGCTGGTCGCGGGTGTGGGAGCCGATGTAGCGCAGGGTGCTGCGCAGCGTCCAGTGGTTGAGGCGGGTGGGGACCATGCGGTAGCCCTGCCGGTTGGCGAGGGCGAGGGCGGCGAACCGGACCTGGTCGGCGGCGCCGAACGGGATGCCGAAGCGGTCGCGGACGATCGTGGGCAGGCAGCCGAAGGTGATGAGGCGCAGGGGGCGTTCGGCGACGAGGCGGCCGGCGCGTTCGACGCGGGCGCCGCCGACGGGCATGAGGGAGACGGTGTCGGAGCCGTGCCGGGCGATCTCCAGGGCGCGGGCGGCGGCGGGGGTGAGTTCGAGGGTGCGGGCGCAGATGTGCCAGAACTTGGACTGGAAGGCGGCGTAGTCGGGCGGTACGGGGCGCATGCTGACGCCGTAGCGGGAGTACCAGGTGACGGTCTCGGCGTACATGTGCTCGCGGTCCTCGGCGGTGAGGGCGCGGGGGTGGAAGGTCTCGGCGGCCTTGAAGATCTCCCAGGTGAACGTGGCGTGCGCCCACCAGTACGTCTCGGGGTCGAGGGCGTGGTAGCGGCGGTGGTGCTCGTCGGTGCCGGTGATGGTGCGGTGCAGGTCGCGGATGTCGCGGCCGCGGCGGTCGGCGTCGTCGGCGAGGATAGTGGCCCAGATCTGCGGGATCGAGCGGTAGATGCGGTCGAACGGGGCGTCGAAGAAGGCCGAGTGCTCGGCGACGCCGGCGCCGATGGCGGGGTGCATGAGCTGCATGAGTCCGGCGGCGGCGCCGGGGAGCAGCGAGCGCAGGTCGCCCGCGTACGACCAGAGCAGGGATCCGGGGCCGAGTGGGGCGCGCGTGGGGGTGGGCATCGCGTCGGGACCTCCGGTGGGGGGCGCTTCTCTCGCGCCATGATGAGACAAGACGCAAGGTTTGTCTAATGTCTACCCACCGGGCCGGGCGCGGACGCGGCGCCGCCCGTGCGGCGTGCCCGCCGGGGCGGGCACGCCGGGAGCGGTCAGGACGCGGGCTTGTAGACGGCGACGGCGCAGGCGCTGCCGAGGCCGATGTTGTGCTGGAGGGCGACGCGGGCGTTCTCGACCTGGCGCTTGCCGGCCTGGCCGCGCAGCTGCCAGGTGAGCTCGGCGCACTGGGCGATGCCGGTGGCGCCGAGGGGGTGGCCCTTGGAGATGAGGCCGCCGGAGGGGTTGACGACCCACTTGCCGCCGTAGGTGGTGGCCTCGTCGTCGATGAGCTTGTGGCCCTCGCCGACGGCGGCCATGCCGAGCGCCTCGTAGGTGACGAGCTCGTTGGCGCTGAAGCAGTCGTGCAGCTCGATGACGTCGACGTCCTCGATGCCGATCTGCGCCTCGTCCATGGCCTTCGCGGCGGCGCGCTGGGAGCAGCCGAAGCCGACGACCTGGATGGAGGAGTTGTCGGCGAAGCTGTCGGGGGTGTCGGTGGCGATGTACTGCCCGGCGATCTCGACGGCCTGGTCCCACAGGTCGTGCTCGTCGAGGAACCGCTCGCTGACCACGATCGCGGCGGCGGCGCCGTCGGAGGTCGGCGAGCACTGCAGCTTGGTCAGCGGGTCGAAGATCATCGTGGCGTTCTTGACGTCGTCGAGCGAGTACTCGGTCTGGAACTGCGCGTACGGGTTGTTCACCGAGTGCTTGTGGTTCTTGTAGCCGATCCAGGCGAAGTGGTCGGGCGTGGAGCCGTACTTCTCCATGTGCTCGCGGCCGGCGTTGCCGAACATCTGCGGCATGGGGGCCTTGTCGAGCTCCCATTCGCGGCCGGCGGTCATCGACTTGAGGTGGTGGTCGATGATGGTGACCTTGGAGTCCATGCCCGCGCCGAGCGAGCCCTTCTTCATCTTCTCCATGCCGAGCGCGAGCGCGCAGTCGGCGAGGCCGCCGCGGACGGCCTGGCGGGCCATGAACAGGGCGCTGGAGCCGGTGGCGCAGGCGTTGGCGACGGTCATCACGGGGATGCCGGTCATGCCGGTCTCGTAGAGGGCGCGCTGGCCCATCGACCCGTACATCGAGCCGGCGTACGCCTGTTCGACCTTGTCGTAGGCGATGCCCGCGTCCTCCAGGGCCTTGCCGACGGCCTCCTTGGCCATGTCGGGGTACTCCCAGTCGCGCGAGCCCGGCTTCTCGAACTTGGTCATGCCCACGCCGACGACGAACGTGCGGTTGGCCATCAGGCCCGCCTCCTCATTACCGAATGCTGTTCGGGTCACGATAACTCCGGGGGCGCCCGCGGCGCTCGCGCGATCCCGATCCCCGGGATGGCGGGGAGAACGGCGAGACCGGGGGGAGGGGCGGGCCCGGCGGCTCAGGCGGACATCTCCTCGGCCAGCGCCTTGGCGAACGCCGCGATGTCGTCCTCGGTGGTGTCGAACGCGCACATCCAGCGGACCTCGCCGGTGCCCTCGTCCCAGGTCGAGAACGCGTACCGCCGGCGCAGCCGCGCGGCGACCGCCGGCGGGATCACGGCGAACACCGCGTTCGCCTGCACCGGCTGGGTGATCCGCACGTCCGGCACCGCCCGCACCGCCGCGGCCAGGTGCTGGGCCATCGCGTTGGAGTGCGCGGCGTTGCGCAGCCACAGGTCGCCGTCCAGCAGCGCCACCAGCTGCGCGGACACGAAGCGCATCTTGGACGCCAGCTGCATGCCCATCTTGCGCAGGAACTCGATGCCGCGCACGGCGTCCGGGTTCAGCACGACGATCGCCTCGCCGGACATCGCGCCGTTCTTGGTGCCGCCGTACGACAGCACGTCCACGCCCGCGTCGGTGGTGAACGCGCGCGGCGGCACGTCCAGCGATGCGGCGGCGTTGGAGAGCCGGGCGCCGTCCATGTGCAGGAGCATGCCGCGCTCGTGGGCGAACTCCGCGAGCGCCGCGACCTCCGCCGGGGTGTAGACGGTGCCCATCTCGCTGCTCTGGGTGATGGACACGATCTTCGGCTGGGCGTGGTGCGGGTCGCCCCAGCCCCAGGCGTACGGGCCGACCAGCTCGGGTGTCAGCTTGCCGTCCGGCGTCGGCACGGGGATGAGCTTGAGCCCGGCGACCTTCTCGGCGGCGCCGCACTCGTCCACGTGGATGTGCGAGTTCTCGGTGCAGATCACCGAGCTCCACGGGTCGGCCATCGCCTGGAGTCCGACGACGTTGGCGCCGGTGCCGTTGAACACCGGGTACGTCTCGGCGCGCCCGCCGAAGTGGCGGCGCATCACCGCGCGCAGCCGGGCGGTGTCGCGGTCGTCGCCGTACGCGGGCTGGTGCCCGCCGTTGGCGGCGGTGATCGCGGCCAGGACCTCGGGGTGGATCCCGGCGTGGTTGTCGCTGGCGAAGCCGCGCACCGGGGCGCCGGCGGCGGGGTCAGGCGGAGAGGTCAACGCGCGTCCCGTTCAGTTCGGCGGCGGGCCGGTCCCACAGGGCCGCGATGGCCCGGCCCAGGTCGTCCACGTGGGTGAAGCCCTCGAACTTCGCGTCGGGCTTCTCGGCGCGCATCCGGTCGTTCAGCAGCGCCTTGACGACCAGGACGACGGCCGCGGCGTCGGTGCCGGTGAACGAGTCGGCGAGCGCGAGCGTCCAGGCCTCGGACGCGGCCTTGGCGGCCCCGTACGCGGCGACGCCCTGGCCGGGGCTGCGCGCGGCGTGCTGCGACACGATCGTCATGCGCCCGCCGCCCGGCGCGGACCGCAGGTGCTCGTGGAAGGCGAGCGTGGTGTGCTGCAGGGTGCGGATGAGCAGGTCGTGCAGGAACGCCCAGTCGGCCAGGTCGGTGTCGCCGAACGTCGCGCCGCCGCGCCAGCCGCCGACCAGGTGGACCAGCCCGTCGACGCGGCCGTGCCCGGCGGCGATCCCGTGGGCCCACTCGGCGACGGCGGCGGCGTCCAGCAGGTCGATGACCGCGGGGGTGACCCGCTCGTCGTCCCACTCGTGCGGGACCCGGTCGGCGGCGATGACGCGGGCGCCGCGCGCGGTCAGCGCCCGGACGACCGCCTGCCCGGCGGCGCCGCCGGCGCCCGCCACCACGACCACCCGGTCATCACGCTGTGTACTCGAAGGCTGCATGCGCCCATTGTCGCGCAGCCGCCGCGATCAGGAGTGGCGGGCGTCGGCCTCGCCGAGCGGCGCGGCGGGCGGCAGCGCCGGGCGGGCGCCCAGCCGCGAGCGCAGCGCGTCGACGTCGTCGCCCAGCCGCGCCATGGTGGCCTGCAGGTCGCGCCACAGCGCGGCGCGCTGCTCCATGCGGGCGAGCTTGCCGCGCAGGTCGGAGACGCGGTTCTCGACCGTCTCCAGCCGGGACCGCTGCGCCGTGGTCTCCCGCCCGGCCCGCACCAGCCCGGTGGCCAGCGAGGTCAGGTCGCGCTCGGTGTCGTCCATGCGCTCGTCGATGCGCGGCAGCAGCCGGTCGTTGAGCTGGCCGACCAGCGAGTCAAGTTCGGTGCGCAGCGCCCGCAGGTCGCGGCCCTGGCCCTCGATCACCTGCTCAAGCCGGCGGATCCGCTCGTCGCAGGCGGCGATCCGGTCGCGTTCGGCCTGGCGTTCCCGATCCTCGGCGATCGCGGCGAGCAGGTCGAGCCCGTTCCGCAATCGGAGCTCCGCCTCCGCGGCGGCGCGTCGGACGAGGGCCGAGAACACGGTCATGGATGCTCCTCATGGGGCGTGAGAGATAAGGCCGGGGCTCCTTAAAACTGTAGGCGAACAGGAAGAGAACAGGGCATGTCGCGGAAGGGTTCTTTGCATGAATCGGCCCGCCGCCACCTGGTCACACGCCGTGGGGGCAGGTGTCAGGCCGAGGCGGCGCCCGCGCCGGTCAGGTGCGCGCAGTCGTTGTAGGTGACGGCGGCGAGCCGGCCGCCGTCCTGCCGCCAGCGCGACACCGAGCAGTTGGCCACCGGGGTCTTCTCGATCTCCAGCACCTCCCGCTCGGAGAGGTCCTCCACCAGGTACCGGGTCGTCACCACGATCGCGTCATGGGTGGCGACCAGCACCCGCTCGCCCGCCGCGTCCTGCTGGAGGTCCCGGTACAGGCTGCGCAGCCGCAGCGCCAGGTCCGCCCACGACTCCCCGCCGGGCGGGCGGTAGTAGAACTTGCCGAGCCGCCGCGCCCGGTCGGCCTCCTCGGGATGGCGGTTGCGGACGCCTTCCGGGGTCAGCCCCTCCAGGATCCCCTGCTCGCGGTCGCGCAGCCGCTCGTCCACCCTGATCTCGGCGTCGAACGGCGCCTGCTCCAGCGCGATCCGGGCGGTGTCGACCGCGCGGACGTACGGGGAGGCCAGCACCAGCGTGGGCCGCTCGCCCGCGGGCAGCGCGGCCAGCCACCGGCCCAGCGCCGCGGCCTGCGCGCGCCCCGTCGCGGTGAGGGCGATGTCGGCGTCGCGCTCGGTGATGCCGGTCTCCTCGGCGCCGGTGCCCTGCACCGCCTGGTAGGCGACGTTGCCGGTGCTCTCGCCGTGCCGGACGAGGGTCAGCCACTGGAGCGCGTTCACGCGAGCCATGATCCCACGCCGTACGGGGTGGGACGTCCAGAATGCACGCTCCGGCCCCCAGCCGCCGCTCTCTATAGCCGGTAGTGATCGGCGGCCCTGGCATGACCTGCGCCGGAGCCGCCAATTGCTGGGTGACCTGGCCGAATGTATCCCTGGAGTTCCCGAAGAGATCACCCCACTTCCCGGCCTCATGCGCACTCGATGTGCACGGCCGCGAAGGCTTCGGGAAGTGTTGGGGGAGATCGCGATCCCCTGTACGTTCGGCACCATGGGCGAGTACGTACAAGTTCAGACCTCGATCCCCTCGCGCGAGAAGGGACTGGAGATCGCCCGGTCCCTCATCGACTCCAACCTGGCCGCCTGCGCTCAGGTCGTCGGCCCGATGACCAGCACCTACCGGTGGAGGGGCGAGGTCCGCGTCGACGAGGAGTACCTGCTGCTGATCAAGACCCCGGCCGCCCGCTACGCCGACCTTGAGGCGCATGTGCACCGGATGCACAGCTACAGCGTCGCCGAGATCATCTCGGTGCCGATCAATTCGGGGCTGGCGTCGTACCTGGAGTGGATGGACGCGGAGACGCAAGCTCCCGGCGGGTAGCGCCGATCGCGGCGCGCAGTTCGCGCGCCCGCGCGGACGGGTCGCCCTGAAGCGCGGTGCCCAGCTCGGTCAGCCGGTTGAGCGCGTAGGTCGCCTGGCTGACCCGCACCGCGTCTACCGCCCGCTCACCGAACCGCACCCCCTGCTGGACGTCGCCGATCTGCGTGAGGGCGAGCCCGACGCTGGCCAGCATCCGGCCCGACTTCTTTTGGGCCGGATCGCTGGCGGCCACCAGCAGGTGACCGATCTCGTCATGGACGGCGGCCTCGTCCCCGAGGCGGGTGGCGATCGTCAGCCGCATGTGCGAGAAGCGCGGGGACTCCAGGCACCGCGTCCATGACCGCTCGACCTGAGGGCGGGCATCGGCCATGAGGTCGGACGCCCGCTCGATCATCTCCCTGGCCGAGGCCTCGCCGAGCGCGGCGGCCTCTTCGGCCTGCCGGCCCAGCAGCCAGGCCCGCGTCGCCGGGTCGCCGCGCTCGGGCAGCAGTTCGCGCGCCCGGTCCAGGGACCGGTAGGCGGCATGGTGTGCACCGGTCGCGCTGATGGCGAAGCTGCGGTAGATCGCGGCGCACGCGCGGATCGCCGGGTCGTCGCTCTCGGCGGCGGCCAGGTCGGCGACGCGGTACAGCGACGCGCACCGGGACACGTCCCCCAGGTCCCAAGCCAGCCATCCGCCCAGCACCGCGCTCTCTCCTGCGGTACGGGCCAGTCGCCTGCGCGCCGGGCCTGGTGGAGCTGCCTCCAGCAGCGAGGTGATCTCGTTCAAATGCGACAGCAGCCCCCGGAAGATCTGCTCGGCGGGCAGCACGAACTCCAGGCGATGGAAGCCGACACAGCGTGCGTCCAGGGCCTCCACCAGGTCGTCGCTGATGCCCGAGGGGCGGGTGAGCGCGCGGGAGATCCGCTCGATCGGATCGGCCAGTCCCAGTGCAGGTGAGGCGGTCACGGCGGCGGCCAGTTGCAGCACGCTACGGCGATCCATGGAGTGGTCCAGCCTTCCGACTGACCAGGCCAGTGAAAGCAGGTCGAGCAAGGAGGGAGCCGTATCCGGATCGCCGGCCGCCCCCGAGTCGCGGGGCTCGGCCGCCTCCGGACCCTCCACGTTAGCGGCCCGGGCCGACGCGTCCGCCGTTGTCCGGGCGAGGGCAACGAGTTCACCGCCGCCGTCCAGCAGCTCGTCAAGGCGCTGTGCGAGGCGCTCGGAGGGCACCTTGTGCCCATGGCGGAGCTTGGCCAGATGCCCAGCGTTGCACGGTACGCCCCGGGCCAGTGCACGAACGCCGATGTCGCGCTCGGTCATGAGCTCGCGCAGTCTCTCGCCGAAGGTCATCGGTTCCCGCCGTATCGACCCGGTATGACCGTTGTCTCTGTTGTCTGAGCAGGGCGGACAACGGACAACATCTTCCACGGTAACCAGCGCGGGGCTTGCATGGCCGGTGAACAGCGAAGCGGCCCCGGCCCGGTGCGCGAACACCGGGGGAGTCCGGGGCCTTGGCCGGAAGGTGGTTCCGACCCATGGCAGATCGTACGACGCGGAGTGCGATGGACGCCCTCACCGAGTTGAGGGCGGACTTCGCCGACTGGGAGTTCTCACTGCACGAAGGCCCGCATACCTGGGTGGCCATGCGCTACCCCGGCAGGGAAGGGACCTTCGTGACCCGCCTGGTCAGCCACGACGCCGAGGAGATGCGGATCGCGCTCACGGCGGTCGTGCGGCTGGATCGGCCCGTGGGGAGCCCGGCGTGAGCGGGCGCGTCCGGCTCTACAGCTGGACGGTCGTCAGCCGCCGCGCCGCGGGTGTGACCGATAGTCCGGCGATGGCGGCCGGGCACGTCGCCGACGAGCTGGCCCAGGCGCCCGCCGGTGCGGAGGGCTCGGTGCGCCGCGTGGCGCTGGCCTCGGCGCACGCGCAGTACGTCGACCTGGGCGAGGTCGCCCGCGCCCGGCGCGAGGACGGCGGCACCGTGCGCTGGGAGGTCGTGTGATGGGCGACGCCGAGCTCCTGGAGGCGCTCGGCCGGGCCTTGGCCGAGGCGGGCTGGCGGGCGGTGCCCCGCTATGACGAGATCCCCGTGCGGCTGCGCATCTTCCACCCGACGCTGCCGGTCGTGGGGGAGACCGTGAGCGTGACCTCCGAGCGGGGCGGAGCGTGGTTCCGTTCCAGTACGGGCAGGCCGCTCGCTCCCTGCCGCGACCTGCCACGCGCCGTGGCCGCCATCAACGCCACTCTCGGCCGGTTCCTGCCGACGCGCGAGCCGACCACCGAAAGCGCCCTGACCCGATGAGCCTGTCTCCCGTCAGCCCGGAGTGCCGTCGGGGTGGCTCCGGGGCGCGGGCACGGCGTGGGCGTGCCGGCCGGAGCGGCGCGGCAGCCGTATGCCCGCCCCGCGCGAGCGGCGGGCGGTGGTTCCCCGCCCGGCCGTGAGGGGGACTCGCACGGCCGGTGTCTGAATCCCCTCGGGTGCACCGGCCGTGCGGCCCCAACAGGTTTCGGCCCGGGACGGCGCGCGCCCGGGACCGCCCAGCTTCCAACAGCGCGCAGGAGGTTCCGATGACTCTCACCGTCGAACGCGCGGTCCAGGCCGTCAAGGGTCCGCGCGAGCTCGTCACCCCGGAGATGTTCGGGGTGATGGTCGACGACGTGGTGACCTTCGACAAGGTCACCCGCCCCTACGCCGAGCGCGGCGTCGAGCAGTTCCTCGTCTTCATGAAGGCGTGGGGCGACACCATGGCCGAGGTGGGCGGCGATCCGCGGGCCTGGGTGAAGTTCGCGCCCTCGCCCGCCGTCGACAAGATCTGGCACCGGTCGATGATGCGGACCCGCACCTTCGCCGCGGTGTGCGACATGGTCGCGGGCCGGTTCATGCACCACCTGCCGATCATGGACGAGGACATCCGCTCCGGTGCCGCGTCCGAACGCGGGCTGGCGGCGATGCGTGCCACCGGTTACCGGGTGGATCTGGAATGGTGGCTGGACGGCGAGAGCTGCTGCCCGGAGAACTGCGCGCAGCCACCGATGAACGATTGACCACCGGGATTGATCATGCGTAGCGACCGGTCCGAGCTGCCGCCCGAGGTCGCCGGAGCGATCGAGGCGCGCAGCGGCCCGATCCACCGGTTCGAGCCCGCGCCCGCCGGCAACCATGCCGACATCTCCGGCACCGTGCACGCGGACGGCGGGCGGCTGTTCATCAAGGCCGCCCGCAAGATCGCACCGGACCGGGACGGCCCGGAGGTCCGGTCGCTGCGCTGGGAAGCCGCGATCAATCCCCACGTCACCGAGTACGCCCCCCGCCTCCACTGGAGCGTGGAGGCGGGAGGCTGGCTCGTCCTCGGCTTTGAGCACGTCGAGGCCAGGCACGCCGACTACACCCCTGGCTCGCCCGACCTGGACGTCCTCGCCAAGGTCATTGACGGACTCCAGGCACGCCGGGCTCCAGAGGTACTGGAGGGCAAGCGTGTCGAGCGGCGTTGGGAGGCGTTCGCCGACGTGTCCGCTCTGGCCGGGGACACGCTGCTGCATGCCGACCTGAACGCCGCCAACGTCCTGATCTCCGATGACGGCACGGTCCACGTGGTGGACTGGACGTTCACCGGCCGCGGCGCCCCATTCCTGGAGATGGCCCTGCTCATCCCCTGGCTCATGGAGGCCGGGCACAGTCCCGCCGCCGCGGAGGAATGGGTCTCCCGCTTCTCCGCATGGACGGCCGCCGACCCGGACGTCATCACTCGGTTCAGCCGTGTCTTCGCGGACAAATGGCAGGCCAATCATGCTACCAACCAGGCCGGATGGGCGGCCGGGCTTGCCGCTCGTGCGCGCCGCTGGGCCGATCACCGGCTGCCACTGTTCGGCGCGGATGCTGCAGCAGGTCAGAGCGGTTCGACCGACTCGCCTAAGTACTACAGCCGGTAGTACTCTCGGAGGCCTATGACGAACGCCCTCGCCAATGTGATCATCGTGGCGTCGCTGCTCGCGGCCGCGTACAGCCTGGTCAGTTCGCTGCGCGACCGGCCGATGGACTACTGGCACCTGGGCGCGCTCGGCGTGCTGGAGGCGCTGCTGATCGCGCAGGCCGTGCTCGGCTTCGTGAAGCTGGGCGGCGGTGAGGGCCCGGCCGAGTCGGCCACGTTCGTCGGCTACCTGCTCGGGGTGCTGCTGATCCCCGCGGCGGGCGCCGGCTGGGGGCTGCTGGAGCGCACCCGGTGGGGGCCGGGCGTGATCGTGGTGGCGTGCCTGTCGGTCGCGGTGATGATCGAGCGGATGCGGCAGATCTGGGAGGGCACCGTTGCCTGAGCCCACCACGGGGAGCGGGCCGGGGCGGCTGCTGGTGGCCGTCTACGCGGTCTTCGCGCTGGCGGCCGGGGCGCGCGCGGCCGTGCAGATCGCCACGCGCTTCGGCGAGGCGCCGGTCGCGTACGCGCTGTCGGCGTTCGCGGCCGTGGTGTACGTGCTGGCGACCGTGGCGCTGGCGCTGGGCGGGCGGACGTCGCGGCGGGTCGCGCTGGTCGCGCTGTCGATCGAGCTGGCCGGCGTCCTGGTCGTCGGGACGCTGAGCCTGGCGGATCCGGCGGCGTTCCCGGACGCGACGGTCTGGTCGGCGTACGGGCGCGGCTACGGCTTCATCCCGCTGGTGCTGCCGATCGTGGGCCTGTACTGGCTGCGCCGAACGGCGCGCTGACGCGGAGCGAGGGCCGGCGGCGGGCCGCCTCCGGCGGGGACGCCCCCTTTGGGGGGTCGCGCTCTGTGTTCCGGGCATCCCCGCTGGAGGAAGCTCCCTCTCCTGTCGCGCCCTCCTCTCGCGCCCTCCTCTCAGGCGGCGGTCATCGTCCGCCCGCCGATGGGCAGCGCGTGCACGGCCGCACGCGCGATCGTCTCGACGTCGTCGTCGGAGTAGTCGGCCACCGGGTTGCGCAGGATCCACCGCACCGTCTTCAGGGGCGGCGCGAACGTGATGCCGTCGGCGCGGAACGGGGCCTTGCGCAGCTTCCCGCCGTGGACCACCAGCACGGGGACGACCTTCACCTCGATCTGCGCGCGCTCGGCGATCAGGGCCCCGGCGGTGGCGGCGGTCTCGACCAGCTCGCGCACCATCGCGGACTTGGTGCGGCCGTCGACGAACAGCTGCCCGCCGTGCGCGCCGATCTCGGTCTCGGGGTGCCAGGCGTCGTTGCGCAGCAGCCACAGCCCGCCCGGCCCCACCACCAGCTGGTCCAGCTCGCCGTGCCCGGGGACGACCCGCGAGTGCAGCACGCGGTGCCCGCGGCGCTCCAGGGTGTGGCGCAGCAGCCGGCCCATGCGCTCCTCGCCGCGCAGCCCGCGCCGCCACACGCTGGAGGCGTTGTAGCCGTGCCAGTGGAAGTACGTGTCGGCGGCCGCAACGAGAAGGGCCGCCACGACGCCGAAAACGGCGTTGACGAGCGCGCTGCACGACAAAAGCGTCAGGGCGGCAAGAATGGCGCGGGTGCGGAGCCTGCTCTTCCGGCCCCGCTGCCACAGCTCCTCGTAGACGGCCTGCGGGGACCCGCCGGTGAACGCGTCCCGGCCCCGGAGATAGATGGAGCTGCCGAACATCCCGACCTCCCTTGTGACAAGCTTGCTGCTGCTCATTATGAGATACCCGTTCCATTGCCGGGAGGCGACCCCCGGTGAGGTAAGTGCACCCGAAAGGCAATGGCGGGTGAAAGAGATATTGCCTGGCCCGCGACCTGCCGGAGCATCTCTTGTGTGCCGATGAAGTGCGCCTTAGAACATGCCACGCCTAATCCGTAAAACGCGGTGCAAATTTCACCGCAAGGGTCGGCGGCGAATCGGGCAGTGGCATTTATCACATGCGGCGGTCCGGATGGGGTGCCGCGGTCGGCCAGACTGGTCGGATGGACCTCCCCGTGCGCGCCGCCGTCCCCGCCCTGCGGGCGGCGCTGGCCGGGCGGGGCACGGCCGTGCTGGCGGCCCCGCCCGGCACCGGCAAGACGACGTTCGTCCCGCTCGCGCTCGCCGGGCTCGTACCGGACGTGCCCGGGGACGCGGCCGGCGGGAAGGTGCTCGTCGTGGAGCCGCGCCGGCTCGCCGCCCGCGCCGCGGCCCGCCGGATGGCCTGGACGCTGGGGGAGCGGGTCGGCGGCGCGGTCGGCGTGACCGTCCGCGGCGAGCACCGGCCGGGCTCGCTGGTCCAGGTGGTCACCACGGGCGTCCTGCTCCAGCGCCTCCAGCACGAGCCCGAACTGGAGGACGTCGGCACGGTCATCCTGGACGAGTGCCACGAGCGCCACCTGGACGCCGACACGGCGCTGGCGTTCCTGCTGGACGTGCGCGCCGCGCTGCGCCCCGACCTGCGCCTGGTCGCCGCGTCCGCCACCGCCGACACCGGGCCCTGGGCCCGCCTGCTCGGGGACGGCGAGGGCGGGCCGGCGCCGATCGTGGAGACGGAGGCGGCGCTGCACCCCGTGGACGTGGTCTGGGCGCCGCCGGAGCGCCCGGCGCCCCCGCCGCACGGCATGCGCGTCGACCCGGCGTTCCTGGCCCATGTCGCGGCCACCGTCCGCCGCGCCCTCGCCGAACGCGACGGCGACGTCCTGTGCTTCCTGCCCGGCGCCGGGGAGATCGCCCGCGTCGCCGGGATGCTGCGCGACGCGGGCCCCGAGATCCTCCAGGTGCACGGGCAGGCGCCGGCCGCCGTCCAGGACGCGGTGCTGGCCCCGGGCGGGAGCCGCCGGATCGTGCTGGCCACCTCCGTCGCCGAGTCCAGCCTGACCGTTCCCGGAGTGCGGGTCGTCGTGGACGGGGGGCTGGCCCGCGAGCCCCGTACCGACCACGCCCGCGGGCTGGGCGCGCTGACGACCGTGCGCGCCTCCCGCGCCACCGCCGGCCAGCGCGCCGGCCGCGCGGGCCGCGAGGCCCCCGGAACGGTCTACCGCTGCTGGCCGCGGGCCGAGCACGACCGCCTGCCCGCCCGCCCCCGCCCCGAGATCGAGCTGGCCGACCTGACCGCGTTCGCGCTGCAGATCGCGTGCTGGGGCGACCCGGACGCCGCCGGGCTGGCGCTGCTCGACCCGCCGCCGGCCGCCGCGCTGCGCGCCGCCCGCGCGACCCTGCGGGCCCTGGGCGCGGTCACCGGGGACGGTGTCACCGGCCGCGGCCGCCGGCTGGCCCGCGTCGGCGTCGAGCCGCGGCTGGCCCGCGCCCTGATCGACGGCGCCGCCGAGGTCGGGCCGCGCGCCGCCGCGGAGATCGTGGCCCTGCTGTCGGAGCCGCCGCCCCGGTCCGCCGGGGACGACCTGACCGCCGCCTGGCGCGCGCTGCGCCGCGAGGGCCCGCCAGTTGACGCGCACGCCGCCCGCTGGCGCGAGGAGACCCGCCGCCTCCGCAAGGCCCTCGCCGGCATCCAGGCGGACCTCGACGCTTCCGTGCAGGTGGACGGCACCTCCGCCGACGGCCGCCGACCCGGGCGTGGCGACGCCCCCGCCGAGACCCGCCGCTCCGAGCGGGCCGACGTACCCGCCGGGCGCGGCCGACCCGGGCGGGACGACGGTCGCCGCGGCGGACTCGGGAGCGGGCGGGCTGGGGCGAGCGATGACGCCGCCGCCGGGACGGTGGTGGCGCTGGCGTTCCCCGAACGCGTCGCGCGGGCGCGCGAGGGCAGCGGCTACCTGATGGCCTCGGGCACCGGCGCCGTGCTCGCCGGCGGCTCGGCGCTGGCCGCGGCGCGGGCGCCGTGGCTGGCGGTGGCGATCGCCGACCGGCCCGCCGGTTCGGCGTCCGCGCGGATCCGGCAGGCCGTGGTCATCGACGAGGACATCGCCAGGGCCGCCGCCGCGCCGCTGCTCGAACGCGCGGACGAGGTCGCCTGGCGGGACGGGGACGTGGCCGCGCGCCGGGTGGAGCGGCTCGGCGCGATCGAGCTGGCCGCCGAGCCGCTGGCACGCCCGGACCCCGAGCGCGTGCGGGAGGCGCTGGCCGCCGGGCTGCGCGCGGAGGGGCTCGCCCTGCTGAACTGGACGCCGGCGGCCGTGGCGCTGCGCGAGCGCCTGGCGTTCTGCCACCGTGCGCTGGGGGAGCCCTGGCCCGCGATGGACGACGCGGCGCTGCTGGAACGCGCGGGGGAGTGGGCGGCCGGCGCGCGGCGCCGGGCCGACCTCGCCCGGATCGACGTGGCGGGCGCGCTGCGCGGGCTGCTGCCGTGGGAGTGCGCGGCGCGGCTGGACGAGCTGGCGCCCGAGCGGATCGAGGTGCCCAGCGGCTCGCGGATCCGGGTCGACTACTCGGACGGGCGGCCCGTCCTGGCGGTGAAGCTGCAGGAGCTGTTCGGCTGGGACGCGGCGCCGCGGCTGGCCGGCGGGCGCGTCCCGCCGGTGGTGCACCTGCTGTCACCGGCGGGCCGCCCGGCGGCGGTCACGTCCGACCTCGCCTCGTTCTGGCGCGAGGGCTACAAGGCCGTGCGCGCCGAACTGCGCGGCCGCTACCCCCGCCACCCCTGGCCGGAGAACCCGGCGAGCGCGGAGCCGACGCGCCGGGTCAAGCCCCGCCGCTGACGTCCGCGCGCCTCATCCGGCGGGGTCCGCGCGGGAGGCGATCAGGGCCTCGACACCGTCCAGGACGCGCGCGAGGCCGAACTCGAAGGCGTGGCCGGGGCCGACGGCGCCGCCGTACTCCTGGCCCGCGGCGGTGCCGACGCGGTGCCCCAGCGGGTAGCGCTCGGGGTCGACGACCTTGGCGACGAACGGCGCGGCCGCCTCCCACCACTGCTCGTCGGTCATGCCGGTGCGCCGGCCCACCTCGGCGGTGTGGACCGACACGCGGGCCGAGCTCTCGGCGAACCCGTTGACCAGTGCCGCCACCGAGTCCATCTCCACGTCGGTCAGGCCGAGCCCCTCGACGGCGCGCAGCTCGAACTCGTACTTCTCCACCAAGTGAGGCCCCAGCGGGGGGCGGCCGGTGGCGACCTGGAGCATCCACGGGTGGCGGTGGAACAGCGCCCAGCTGCCGCGCGCGATGTGCTCCAGCGCGGCGCGCCAGCCCGCCCCGTCCGGCGGCGGGGTCAGCTCGCCGTACGCGCGGTCGAGCATCACGTCGATCAGCTCGGACTTGCCCGGCACGTAGGTGTAGATCGACATGGCCGAGACGCCGAGCCGCTCGGCGATCCGGCGCATGGACAGCGTGTCCAGGCCCTCGGCGTCGGCGAGCCCGATCGCGGTGCGGACGATCTCCTCGGCGGTGAGCTTGGGGCGCGGTCCCCGGCGGGGGCGCTCCTGGACGCCCCACAGCAGCTCCAGGGTGCGGACCGGATCGCCGGTCCCGCTGAACTCCGTCGTCACGTCCCCATCCTCGCAGAGGATCGCGGAATGAAACTCTGTACAACGTACGTTATAGTCAACTCCGTACGACGTACAGAGAGAGGAGCGGGAGAATGGGCGAGCCCGCGATCGCGGCCGAGGGGCTGCGCAAGAGCTACGGCGGCACCGCCGCCCTGGACGGCCTGGACCTGGAGGTGCCCGCCGGGACCGTGCACGGGCTGCTCGGCCCCAACGGCTCGGGCAAGACGACGACCGTCCGCGTCCTCACCACGCTCGCCCGGCCCGACGGCGGCCGGGCCCGCGTCGCCGGGCACGACGTGGTGCGCGAGGCGGCCCGGGTCCGGTCCCGGATCGGGCTCGTCGGGCAGCACGCCGCGGTGGACGAGGTGCTCGGCGGCCGGCAGAACCTGGTGATGTTCGGTCGGCTCTACCACCTGGGCGCGCGGGAGGCCCGGCGGCGGGCCGACGAGCTGCTGGAGCGGTTCCGGCTCGGCGACGCCGCCGACCGCCCCGCCGGCACGTACTCCGGCGGGATGCGGCGCCGGCTCGACCTGGCCGCCAGCATGATCCTCGCGCCGCCGGTGCTGTTCCTGGACGAGCCCACCACCGGCCTCGACCCGCGCAGCCGGGCCGAGGTCTGGGACGCCGTGCGCGCGCTGGCCGGCGGCGGCACCACCGTGCTGCTCACCACCCAGTACCTGGACGAGGCCGACCGGCTGGCCACCGCGATCTCGGTGATCGGCCGCGGCCGGGTGATCGCCGAGGGCACCCCGGAGCGGCTCAAGTCCGAGCTCGGCGGCGACCGCGTCGACGTCGTCGTCCGCGACGCCGCCGACCTCCCCCGCGCCGCGGAGATCGTCGCGCGGGTCGCCGGGACCGAGGCCGACACCGACCCCGACGCCCTGCGCGCCGGCGCGCGGGTCGCCGACCGCGCGGGAGCCCTCACGGCGGCCGTGCGCGAGCTGGACGCCGCGGGCGTCGCCGTCGCCGACATCGGCCTGCGCCGCCCCACCCTGGACGAGGTGTTCCTGCACCTCACCGACGAAGCACGGGAAGAGCCGGCCCAGAAGACGCAGAAGACCCAGGAGGTACGCGCATGACCATCGCGCCCATGACCACTCCGCCCATGACGTCCGCCGACCCGATCCCCCCGGCGGGCGGGATCCGCTGGGCCGCCGCCGACTGCTGGACGATGACGCGGCGTGCCCTGGCGCACTGGGCCCGCAAGCCGGGCGAGGTCGCCGTCGGGCTGCTGTTCCCGGTGATGGTCGTCCTGATGATGGGCTACCTGTTCGGCGGCCAGATGGACGTGCCCGGCGGCGGCGACTACCGGGAGTTCATCATGCCGGGCATGTTCGCCCTGACCATGGCGTTCGGCATCGAGACCACGTTCACCGCCGTCGCGAGCGACGCCGCCAAGGGCGTCACCGACCGGTTCAGGTCGATGCCGATGGCCTCGTCCGCCGTCGTCGCGGGCCGGGGCGCCGCCGACATGCTGCACTCGGTCGCCGCGCTGGCCGTGATGATCGTCTGCGGGCTGGCGATCGGCTGGCGCTGGCACGAGGGAGCCGGGCGGGCGCTGGCCGCGTTCGGGCTGCTCCTGCTGCTGCGCTTCGCGCTGCTGTGGATGGGCGTCTACCTCGGCCTGGTCGCCAAGGGCCCCGAGTCGGTCGCCGCCGTCCAGATCCTGGTGTGGCCGATCGGGTTCCTGTCCAGCGCCATGATCGCCCCGAGCACCATGCCCGGCTGGCTGGGCGCGATCGCCGAGTGGAACCCGATGTCGGCCACCGTCACCGCCTGCCGCGACCTGTTCGGCGGCCCCGGCGCGGCCGCCGGCGGCTCATGGGCGGCCGAGAACGCCGCCCTGATGGCGGTCGTCTGGCCGCTGCTGATCGTCGCCGTGTTCCTGCCCCTGTCGGTCCGCCGCTACCGGGCCCTGAGCCGCTGATCCCCAACGGCCGGACGGCCGACCGGACGGCGGCCCGGCGGACGGTCAGGCGCCGCCGGGCAGGACCGCGGCGCGGTGGCGGGCCAAGGCCAGGGCCGGGTAGCAGTCGTCGGGGATCGTCTCCGCGCCGGCCAGGGCGGCGCGGAAGCGGGGGCCGACGGTGGCCGCGTCGTAGGGCTGGACGACGCACAGCTCGGCCTGCATCGCCTGCCGGGCCGCGGCCATCAGGGCGCGCACGTCGCCGACGATGACGATCTCGCCGGGGGCGTCGCCGTACGACAGCCGCACCGCCAGGGCGTGCAGGTCCACGCCGCCCTCGTAGCGGAACTCGCACACCAGGCGGTCGCCGTCCAGCGGGCCCTCCTGGATCAGCCACACCTGGCCGGGCGTCACCTGCCCGAGCGCGCCCGCCCAGGGCGGCTCGGGCAGCTCGCCCAGCTCGGCGGCCGCGCGGGCGGCGATCCGGCGGACCTCGGCGGGCCCGATCGCCGCCAGCGCCCGCAGGAACGTCTGCGCCCCCGGCGTCCCGGCGGCCCGCAGGACCGTGATCAGATCGCCCAGCGCGGCCCGCCGGCCCTCGGCGTGCGGCGCGGCCTGCTCCAGCGCGCCGAGCTGCGCGGACGTCCACACCTCCGCCTGCAGCGCGCCGGGCAGGGCGGGCAGCTCGTCGGCCGCCCGCGCGTACGCCTCGTACACCTCGCGCAGGGCGGGCAGCGTCAGCCGCGGCGACGGGGCGTGGGGTCGGGTGGCACTCACCCTCCCAGATTAGGGGAGATCCGGCGCGGATCAGGCGTTGGGGACCGACAGGAGCCGCCGGTGATCCCCGATCGTGCGCACCTCGAACCGCGCGATCTCGTCGGGGGCCAGCGCCGTGCCGCCCTGCATGACCAGCGGCGCGGGGGAGCCAGGCCGGCCGTACCCCTTGGGCGGGACCGACCAGCCGGCCACCACGTGCCGGTGCCCGGCCCGGTCCACCGCGACCAGCTCGCACCGCAGCGGGCCCTGGACGCCGCCCAGCCGCAGCCCGACCCGGCTGCCCCACTGCTTGTGCTCCATGGCCACCGTGCCCTTCACGCCGGTGTCGGGATCGGTGGCCGACACCCGCCGGCCGTCCCGGAACAGCGCCTCCACGCCGTTCTCCGGGGCCGCCACCGGCGGCGCCTCCCGCTCGCCCGAGGCGACGGTGACGCCCAGCCCGGCGGCGCCGCCCATCAGGACCAGCCCGGCCGCGACCCCGACCAGGGCCTGCGAGACCCGCCGCCGGCGGGCGCCCGCGCGGCGCCGCCGCAGCAGGTCGCCGACCACGCCGGGATCCGGCCGGGCCGGCGGCAGGGGGTCCTCGGCGATCGGCGGCAGGCCGTCCAGGCTGGCGGCCAGGCCCCGCAGCGTGCCCAGTTCCCGGTGGCAGGCCGCGCACGAGGACAGATGGCGCTCGAACGCGCGCCGGTCGGGCTCCTCCAGAAGGCCCAGGGCGTACGCGCCGACGTCGGTGTGCTGGATGGTCGCGCTCACGGTGTCACCCCCCTCTCCTCCAAGGCGACGCGTAGCGCCCGGAGCGCGTAGTAGACCCGGGACTTCACCGTTCCGACGGGGATGCCGAGGGCCTTGGCGGCCTCGTTGACGGAGCGGTCCCGGAAGAAGGTCTCGTTCAGGATCTCGCGGTGCGCCGGTGACAGCGACAGGAGGGCTTCGGAGACGACTACCGAGCGCAGGAGGTCCTCCAACCCGTCGGGGGCGCGCAGGTTCTCCAGCGGGCCCTCGCCCGCCTCCTGCGGCCGCGCGTTCTTGCGGCGCTGGTCGTCGATCACGATGCGCCGCGCGACCGTGGCCAGCCACGGCAGCAGGGACGTGGCCTCGGCGTCCAGCTGGTGGGCGCTGCGCCATGCGCGGATCATGGTCTCCTGCACCACGTCCTCGGCCCAGTGCCGGTCGCCCCCGGTCAGCCGCAGCACGAACGACAGCAGCGGCCGGCCGTACACCCGGTACAGCTCGTTCACCAGCACCTGGTCGTCGACGTCCCCGGCCGGCCGGGGGCCGCGGAACCAGCTCCAGGGGCCGGCGCCGGCGGGGCGGCCGCGCTCGCGGTCGGCCGGCGCTGCGGTCGGTGTTCTGTGGGCCATCGGGGTCTCCGGCTGGTGGGGTGCGGGGGGAGGTGCGCGGTGACCGGTGCTCAGCCAGGGGGCGGGCCGGTGCTCCCGCCGCCCGCCGTTCGCGGCCGGACGCCGCCGTCGCCGCCGCTGCCCGACCCGCCGGTGCGGGGGCCGAAGCCGGGCGGCAGCGGCGTGCCGCCGCCGGGGACGGCCTTGGCGCCGGTGGCGCGGACGGCGTACCAGGCGCCGTTCACGCCGTGCCCGCTCGCGTCGCCGGGGGCGGCGTCGCGGGCGTAGCGGTACAGGGGCCACCCGCCGAGGGTCAGCTGGAGCGTGCCGTCGGGGCGGGTGACCTGGCCGACCCGGGCGCGCGGGATGCCGGCGGCGATCCGCAGCTCGGGGGAGTAGCGGACCGGCGGCCACATGCGCGAGCAGGCGCCCGCGCAGGTGCTCGCCGAGGGGCGGGCGCGGTCCCGGTCGAAGCGGTAGAGCGTCCGCCCGGCGTTGTCGGCGACGATCGTGCCCAGCGGGCCGGGGGCACCGACCCGGATCGCGGTGATGGGGACGGGCGCCCCGTTGCCCGGCGCGCCCTCGCCCGGCACGGCCTCCGGGGGCGGCGGCGACTGCGGCCTGCCGTAGGCGCCGCCGCTCTCGGACGCGCCCTGGACGACGCCGCGGAACCCGCCGCAGCCGGCCAGCGCGACGCTCGCCGCCGCCGCGGCGGCCAGCGCCGCGGCGGTCCGCCGCCGGGATGTCATGGGTGGCCTTCCTCCGCGCCTCGTCCGGGTGTCCGTCGGGTGGATGTACGCGGGTGCGGAGGCGGGAGGTTCAACGCGGACGGCGACCGAATCTCGGGAAAGATCCCGATATGACCTGGAATGTTCCAGGGGTGCCCTTACTTGTTCGCTAGCTTTTACTTACTTCTGCGACGGCACCGCCCGCGCCCCACGTCCAAACGGACGTTCACCGGCATCACACGACACAGGAGGAGGTGCGTCCCGGCGCGTCGGCACGAGTTCTCCGTACGAGGCGAACACTCACTCCGCACTGGAGCGAATGAGGGCAACCGGCCCGATTCGCTCGGAGGACCGAGAGGCGATCGGGAGTGAACGGCAACGGACTGGTCTACCGGCTGCTTCTGGCCGTGGACATACAGGCGTACAGCAAGCGGGACACCCGCGAGCAGCTGCTCGCGCAGCACCAGCTGAGCCGGGCGCTCGACGGGGCCGCGGCCGACATCGGCCTGGAGCGCGCCCGCTGGGACAAGCAGGTCGGCGGCGACGGCGAGCTCGCCACCCTCCCCGAGGACGTGGACCCCGCGCCGGTCGCCGGCGACTTCGTCATCGCCCTGGCCGGCCGGCTGCGGGAACTGAACGGCGAGCGCGGCGACCGGCCCGCCCTGCGCGTCCGGCTCGCGCTGCACCACGGCACCATGACCGCCGGGCCGTTCGGGCCCGCCGGCGACGCCCCGATCGTGGTGCAGCGGCTGCTGGACTCGGCGCCGCTGCGCCGCCTGCTGACCGGCGAGCCCGCCCGCGACGTCGCGTACGCGGTCTCGGAGTCCCTGTACGGCGACGTCGTGCGGACCGGCTTCTGCGCGCTGCCGCCCGCGGCGTTCCAGCCCATCAAGGTCACCGCCAAGGGCGCCGCGTTCCGCGGGCACATGCTCACCGGCCCGGCCGAGGGCAGGCGGGCGCAGGGCGGGCGGGGCGGGCCGGGCGACCGGTCCGCCCCGCCCGGCGGGCGCGTGCTCGACTTCCCCCGGCTGGCCGTCCGGTGACGGGCACCGCGCGGGAACGGGGCACCGCGCGGGAAGCAACACCGGCGGCCGGCGGTTGTCCCGTGCGACGGGCCGGGAGACGGGCCGGGAGACGGGCTGGAAACGGACGAGGGAGAGGCCGATGACGGAGCACGCGGGACTGCTGAAACTGCTCGGCGAGCGCGACCTGGGCGTCCTGGCGACGCTGAAGAAGGACGGGCGCCCCCAGCTGTCCAACATCAACTACCACTTCGACGAGGCCGCCCGGCTGATCCGGATCTCGATCACCGAGGACCGCGCCAAGGCCCGCAACCTGCGCCGCGACCCGCGCGCGTCCCTGCACGTCAGCGCGCCCGACGGCTGGTCGTGGGCGGTCGCCGAGGGCACCGCCGAGCTGACCGCGGTGGCCGCCGACCCGCACGACGCGGCCGTCGAGGAGCTCATCGACGTCTACCGCGCGATCCGCGGCGAGCACCCCGACTGGGACGACTACCGCCGCGCCATGGTCGCCGACCGCCGCGTCGTCGTCCGGCTGCGCGTCGAGCGCGTGTACGGCCAGCCGCCCGCCTGACGCCCTAACATCGCATCCATGGCGGAAGTGACCTCGCGGGACGGAACATGGACATTCGACGGCGAGGTCGTACGGATCGTCCCGGGCAGCGACCGTTCGGTGCACAAGCTGCGCAAGGCGCTCGGTGAGGTGGTCGTGCCGCTGCAGGCCGTCCTGGGCGTGGCGTACGAGCCGGGCCGCAAGGGCGGGCGGCTCCGGCTGCGGCTGCGCGACGGCGCCGACCCGCTCACCCAGGCCGTCGCCGGCGGGCTGCCCGACGCCGCCGACCCGTACCGGCTGAACGTGGGCGCCGACCGCAGCGGCGCGGCCGGGTTCCTGGTCGACGAGCTGCGCAACTACCGGCAGCTGTGGGAGGTCCCCGAGGGGCCCAGCGACCGCTACCTGATGCCGGGCCCCGGCGTCCCGCTGACGTGCTCGGCGGGCGACGGCACCGCCTCGTTCGACGGGGAGCGGATCCGGCTGGAGTGGAACTGGCTGGCCGGCGGCACCAAGACCGCCGCCGGGCCGCAGACGTTCGAGCTCAAGGACGTGACCGGCGTCGAATGGGGCCGCCAGGCCGGCATGGGGTACGGGTTCCTGCGCTTCCGGCTGCGGACGCCGCGGCCGGAGCGGTCGCCGGAGGAGGACCCGCTCGCCCTGTCGTGGGGGATCCAGCGCGAGGGCGGCACCACGGCGCTGCTCGCCGCCGCCGTCCTGGCCCGGCTCCCGCACCCCCTCGCCTCCGCCGAGCTCGCCGAACCGGCCGCCCCGCGGACCACGCCCGCCCTCGCCGCCGGCGACGACCCCGACGCCATGCTGCGGCGGCTGCGCGAGCTCGGCGAGCTGCGCCGCGAGGGGGTCCTCACCGAGGAGGAGTTCGCCGCCGCCAAGCGCAAGCTGCTCGAAATGTAGCCCGCGGAGGAGGATCTTCCTCCCAAGTAGGAAATATCGCCCCCTCTTTCCGGAGGCGATCCCTTTGCCGCCGCCCGGCCCCGTGTCACCCTTACGGCACTCCGAGCCCGGGAGGCCCCATGTGCGACGACCCCATCCCGCCCGCCGTACGCGACGCGCTCCGCGACTACCGCCGGCTGCTGGACGAGCACGGCCCCGCCTGGGGCGAGGACCCGATCACCTACGTCCGGCAGATCGAGACCAGCGCGTACCTCATGGACGAGCAGGCCTTCTGGATCACCTGCCTGAACCTCGTGGTCGAACGCTTCCCCGGCGCCGGCGACGCCGAGCTGGAGGCCCGCATGGCCGAACTCGACCCGCACGAGATCATCCGCGCCGCGCTCGCCGGCCAGGTCCTCGACAACCTCGCCGCGCTGCGCCTCGCCCCCGGCGCCCCGCCCCGCCTGGAGGCGCGCCCGCAGGCCGTCCTGGACGGCCCGTTCAGCACGGGCCTGCTCCTCGACTCCGCACGCGACGAACCCGTCACCGTCACCGTCGGCGGCGAGGCGTACCACCTCCCGCCCCGCGGCGCCCGCCTCGTGCGCGTCACCCCCGGCACCCCCGTCACCGCCGGCGGCGAGAGCGTCTCCCTCGCGCCCCTCGTCCGCCCCGCCCGGCCCGCCACCCTCCGCCTCCGCGCCGGGATGCCCTGCCGCTGGTCGGTCACCGGCGCCGACGGCCAGGGCTGGTACCCCGACGGCGCCCCGCCCCGCCTCGACGCCCACCGCCGCCCCTACTTCCACGGCGACGACCTCGTCCTGACCGTCCCCGCCGAACCGCTCACCGTGCGCGTCACCCGCGGCATGGAGTACACCACCGAGGAGCGCACCCTCACGCCCGGCGACGGCACCGTCCTCGAACTGGCGCCCCGCCGCCTCTACGACGCCGCCGCCCGCGGCTGGTACGGCGGCGACATGCACGTCCACATGAACTGGACGGGCGACATGGTCGGCACCCCCGGCCACGCCGCCTCCGTCCAGCACGGCGAGGACCTGCACCTCCTCAACCTCGTCGCCGGCAACGTCGCCTCCGAGCGCGTCTACGACCGCGAGGCCCTCGAACACTGGGCCGGGCAGGACCTGCCCTGGTCGGACGCCACCCACATCGCCCGCCTCGGCGTCGAGTACCGCAACGACCTCCTCGGCCACCTGTACGCGTTCGGCGTCGACGCCCCGCCCGGCCGCTACCACACCGGCTTCCTCGGCACCGCCGACTGGCCGCCCAACAGCGAGGGCTGCGCCGAACTCCGCGACCTCGGCGCCGTCCTCGGCTACAGCCACCCGTTCCACATCCCGATCGACGCCACCGCCCCGCCCGCCTTCGCCCTCACCTCCGGCCGCAACTGCTCGGCCCGGGAGGTCGTCGCCGACGCCGCCCTCGGCCTCATCGACAGCCTCGACGTCCTCAACCACTCCTCGATCCACGCGACCGCCGTCGTCTACCGGCACCTCCTCGGCGCCGGCAACCGCCTCGCCGCCACCGCCGGCACCGACGCGATGCTCTCCTTCGCCCGCCGCGGCAACCAGTCCAGCCCGCCCGGCTGGGAACGCGTCTACGCCCGCGTCGACGGCCCCCTCACCGCCGCGTCGTTCGCCGAGGCCATCCGCCGCGGCCGCACCTTTGCCACCACCGGCCCCTGGCTCGAACTCGACACCGCCGGCCTCGCCCCCGGCGACACCCTCGACGCCGCCCCCGGCGACCGTGTCACCATCACCGCCCGCACCATCGGCCCCGAGGTCGCCCACCTGGAGATCCGCACCGCCGACGGCGTCCTCGCCGAAGGCCCGCCCCCCGAACTCACCGCCGAACTCACCGTCGGCGAACCCACCTACGTCGTCGCCGTCGCCTCAGGCCCGCCGCACGAGCGCTCGTACCACCACACCGGCGCCTACGCCCACACCAGCCCGATCTACGTCCACGTCGGCGGCCGCCACGTCGCCCGCGAGGAGGACATCGCCTGGTGCCTGGAGTACCTCGACGCCTTCGAGGAGATCCTGCGCGCCCAGGCCACCATCGAGACCCCGGCCCAGCTCACCGACCACCTCATCCTCCTCGACGAGGCCCGCTCCACCTACCGCTCCCGCCGCGGCGCCTGACACGCGAGGCATGAGCGATGAAAGAGCACGGACCGGGAGCACCCCGCAGTTCTCCCGGTCCGTGCGTTCTCGGGGCCCTCTTCTAATCGAGGTCAGGGCCGTAGACCTCCCATAGTTCGCCCGCGAAGAAGCGGCCGAAGTCCAGCAGGGCGGCCGGGCCGGCGGGGCCCGACGTGCGGAACGTCGTCAGCTGGCGGGCGAAGTCGGTGAGCTGGATGTGCAGGACGCCGGCGCCCAGGATCCGCGCGTCGCCGGCGTCCCCCGTGTCCTCTGCGTCGTCCTCGTCGGCGTGGCCTTCGAGGATCGTGCAGTAGAGCGTCGAGGTGTCGGGCCAGATGCGGGTGGGCGGGCCGTGCAGGACGTTCTTGCGGCCGATCAGGGTGCGGGGCCGGCCCTCGCCGTCGGTGAAGTGCAGTCGGTACTTCATCAGGCGGCGATCTTCGGCGCCCCCCGGCGCGAAGAGGTTGAACCAGCCCCGCTGGACCGGGCGGCGGCCCCCGTGACCGGCCGCGTCGATCCACCCTTCGGCCCGGGCGGTGTACCCGGGCTCGGCCAGGAAGCGATCCACGTCGTCGGCGGTGATGGTGAGCCGGAACGAGAACCGCTCGCGGTCCTCGCTCAGCTCACCCGCCCGTGGATCGTCGGTCCCCGAGGTGATGAACCCCTTCATCTCCTCGGTGAACGACAGTGACGTACGGCCGGAATCCCCGCCGGGCGGGGTCCCCGCTTCCGTGCCGTACGCCGTGCCGCTCACCACCCCGCCGGGCGAGCCGGTCCCCGCGACCGGCTCGGCCCCCGTGGCGGCGGGACGGGACGCGCCCTCCAGGATCCGCGTGGCCATCCGGTCGGCCATCGCGGCGATCGTGAGCGAGGGGTTCGGGCCCACCGGCCCCGGCATCGCCGCCCCGTCGGCGATGTACAGGCCGGGGAACCCGAACACCTCGCCGAAGGCGTCGCAGACGCCCTCGGCCGGGTGGTGCCCCATGGGGGCGCCGCCCAGGGGATGGACGGTGACGACGCGCTTGCGGAACCACATCGGGTTGTCGGCGTAGTCCGCGCCGAGCACGTCGGCGATGCCCTCCATCGTCTTGCGCAGCCGCTCGAAGTGGGCGGTGCTGCTCTTGCTGGTCCAGTCGGCGGTGAGCCGGCCCTCCTCGAGCCCGAGGACGCCGTCGGCGGTGTCGCGGCCCATGCCGAGCAGCGGCAGCGAGCTGACCGACAGCGCGCCGTCGCCGATCAGGTCGGCCAGTTCCTCCGACAGGTTGGTGTCGGGCGCGCCGCTGAAGAACTCGGTGAACCGCGCCCACAGGAACTTCACCGCGCGGTCGACCTGGTCGCCGAGGTCGAGCGGCTGGACCATCCAGTCGACGAAGCCGGGGTAGCCGCCGTCCTCGATGTAGGCGCCGCGGCCGGCGCCCGGGTGGCCGTCCAGCTCGTCGGGCAGCCGGATCGCACTGGTGATCACCGGGCCGCGGCTGGCGTCCAGGGGCCGGACGCGGTCGCGGTCCTTGGCCTTGAGGAGGAACGTCAGCAGGTCGCCGTTGCCGCAGAAGCGGGTGCCCAGCGCCGGGCTCAGGCCGGGGAACTCCCGGCGCGACCTCAGCAGCAGGCGGGTGGTGCCGTACGTGCCGGCGCCGAGGATCAGCCGGTCGCAGGTGATGGTCCGCAGCGGGCTCCGGACGCCGGCGTCCATGTCGTGCACGACGTGGTCGACCTCGTAGCCGCCGCCGGGGCGCGGCCGGATCGCCTTGACCTCGTGGCCGGTGCGCAGGTCGGCGCCGTGATGGGCGGCGGCCGACAGGTAGTTGTGGTCGAGGGAGTGCTTGGAGCCCTCGTTGCAGCCGATGTCGCACTCGCCGCACATCCGGCAGGTGCGGCGCGGGACGCCGTGCAGGTTGCCGTACGCGGGCTCGGCGATCGGCAGGCCGATGCCGGGGGCAGCGCCGCGCCGCGGGGCGAAGCCGACGGCCAGCGGCGGCAGCGCCCAGTTGAGGCCGAGCTCGGCGGCGGCGTCCTGCATCGCGTGGGTCTTGGGGGTGTCGGCGAACGGCGCCCGGCCCAGCGGGTACGGCACCGCGTCGATCATGTCCTCGACCTGGTCGTAGTGCGGGTCGAGGTCGGCGCGGCCGATCGGCCACGGGTCGTGGCCGCCGTCGGCGTTGTCGGTGACGAACCAGTTCTCGTCCTTGCGCAGCAGGACGTTGGCGTAGATGAGGGAGCCGCCGCCCAGCCCGGAGGCCACGACGGAGTCGCAGCCCTTGAAGCTCCACACGTCGAACATGCCGTACAGGCCGTGGCCCGGGTCCCAGAACGCGCGCCCCATCTCGGCGGGGGAGCGCGGGAACGAACCGGGCGGGAACGGCCGGCCGCGCTCCAGCAGCACGACCCTCTGGCCCGCCTCCGCCAGCCGGTAGGCGGCGACCGAACCGCCGAACCCCGAGCCCACGACGACCGCGTCGACGTGCTCGGTGCTCTGCTGAACGGACATCTCAGGCGGCCTTCCGGTCGGTGCTGTGCTTCTTGAAGTGCTCGACGATGCGCGGGTAGACGTCCTGGTGGGCGTTCTTGCCGAGGATCGGGTCGATGTGGCCGTAGCCGGGGAGGACCTCCAGCTCGTGCCGGCCGGGAACGATCTTCGACAGCGCCCGGTGGCAGACGATGTTGGAGTCGGTGAAGATCCGGTTGTGGTCGCCGGTGGTGAACAGGATCGGCGTGGTGATCTCGGCGGCGCGGGCCAGGTAGTCGGCCGGCAGCGCCTTGAGCTTCGGGTCGCGCACGTCGTACCGGACGGCCTTGCCCGCCTTCACCATCTTGCGGATGTGCCGGTAGTAGTGGACGGTCGAGGCGCCGTTGATGTCGGCGAGGCGGTCGTGCCGGTGCGTCTCGGGCGCGAGGTTCTCGTGCATGAAGAACCCGGGCCGCCCGCTCGCCCACATGAAGCTCTGCATGTGGCACGCTGGCTCGTCGCACTCGGGGTGGAACGCCGAGATGACCTTCGACATCAGCCACCGGCCGCTCAGCTTGGGCGCCTCGGTGAACCGCGGGTCGATGTACGGCGAGCCGAGGACGTAGTCGGCGAAGTCGGGGCCGACCGCCATCTTCACCTTGGACCAGGCCGGCACGCGGGGGGTGAGCGAGACGCTGTTGACCACGAGGCTGGCGAAGTCGTCGTCGCGGACCACGCCGCCGAACAGGCTCATGCTGAACGACAGGGCGCCCAGGCAGTGGGCGAACACGTGCACCCGCCGGTCGCCGATGTGCCGGCGCAGCTCGGCCATCGCGGCCGGGTAGTCGAACAGCGCGATGTCGTCGAGGGACCAGCGCCGCCCGCCGGTGTTGTACGGGAAGCGGTTGCTCATCCGGAAGTCCAGCGCCCACACGTCGCCGAAGCCCTCGTCCAGCAGGTGGCTCACCATGTTCCGGATCTCCGGCATGGTGAACAGGTCGCTGGCGGAGGTGAGCCCGTGCATGAGCAGGACGACGTCATCGCTGTCCTCGCGGTGGAACCGCGAGAGCGTCAGCAGCAGGTCGTCCTCGGTCGTGAACGGATGCAGCGACACCGCGGCGTCCTTGACGCCCTCACCCGAGAATCGTCGGATTCGGCGTGCCATGTCTCAGTCCTCCCGGATCAATGTCGGTCCAACCTTGCCAGCCCCCCAGGTCACCGCGGCATCGTGGAAAACCCGTACTCGCGTGGTGGACCCGTGGGGGCCGTGTGAAATAAGAGTCCGTTTTGGGGCGTCCGGTTCATTCTCGTCCGGATCTTGGTCCGGAGGGGACGCCGGGGTGGCCGCTCGGGCGGTGTGAGCGGGCGATGTGAGCGGGCGGCGGGAGCGGGCGGTGTGAGCGGGTGTCAGGCGTCGCGGCCGGCGGCGTGCCGGTCGAGCGCGGTGGCGACGCCGACGCGGGAGGAGACGCCGAGCTTGCGGAAGACCCGCGACAGGTGCGTCTCGACCGTGCGGACGCTGAGGAACAGCTTCTCGGCGACCTGCTGGTTGGTGCAGCCCTGCGCCACCAGCGAGGCGATCTCGTACTCCCGGGGGGACAGCCCGAACGGCTCCTCGCCGCTGCCGCCGGGGCGCGGCCCGGCGACCCGGACGCCCAGCCGCCGCTGCTCCCGCACGGTCTGCGCGGTCAGCGCGGCGGCCCCGCACGCCTCGAACAGCGCGGCGGCGGCGCGCAGCCGCGCGCGGGCCGGCTCCCGGTCGCCGGCGGCATGGTGGGCCATGCCCGCGGCCAGTTCGGCGCGGCCGGCCTCCAGCCGGCGGCCGGCGCCGGTGAGCAGGGCGGCGGCCTCGGTGGCCAGGACGGCGGCGCGGGCCGGGTCGGCCGGGCGCGCGGCGTGCGCGTGGGCGAGCCGGATCAGCCCGGCGTCGGCGGGCACCCCGATGGTGCCGAGCACGTCGGCGATCTCCGCCCAGCGGGCCGGGTCGCCCTCCTTGCGGCCGGACTCGGTGAACGCCAGCAGCTCGGCGCAGCTCAGCAGCGTGGAAGGATCCAGCTTCGGGTCGGACGGGTCGCCGCAGGCGTCCAGCAGCGCGGCGGCGCCCTCGTCGTGCCGGCCGGCGTTGATCAGCGCGACGGCGCGGCCGTAGCCCGCCATGGCGCCCCACCACTCGCCGGCGCCGAGCTCGCCGGCGACGGCCTCCTCGCCGTACCGCAGCGCCTTGTCGTGCTCGCCGGACCAGCTTGCGGCCAGGCACTGCTGGGTGAGCCCGAACACCAGCGCCTCGCTGGAGCGCAGCAGCCGGGCGGTCTCGGTGGCCTCCTCGGCGGCGTCGGCGGCCTCCTCCAGGCGGCCCAGCAGCGTGCACGCGCGCGCCCGCGCGTTGAGGAGGTAGGTGATGTACGAGGCCTGGCCGGTGGCGCGGCAGACGGCGGTGCTGCGCTCGATGTGGCGCAGCGCGTCGTCGTACCGGCCCATCATGATCTCGGTCCAGCACAGCCAGGGGACGGTATCGAGGGCGTCGGCGATGTGCGCGTCCGGCGCGGCGGTCAGCAGCCGGTCGGCGGCCTCGGCGTAGGCGCCCGCGTCGGCGACCCGCCCGGTGGCGTACGCGGGCAGCACCCGCAGCGAGGCGACCGCGAGCCGCAGCCCGGGCTCCCAGTCGGGGGCGTTCTCGGGCATCCGGTCGAGGACGGCCTGGGCGCCGCGGGTGTCGATGCGCATCAGCCGGTCGGCGACCAGCCGGACCCGCAGCAGGACCGCGGCGGCGGCCTGCGGGTCGGGGATGCGGTGCAGCTCGTCCAGGACCATCGCGCGGGCTTCCTGGTGGCGGTGCAGCTGCCGCTCGATCACCGCGCACATCTGGACGGCGCGGGCGCGCCGGGCGTGGTCGCCGGGCGGCAGCAGCCGCAGCAGCGTGCGGGTGGTCTCGCGGCCCTCGACCAGCCGGCCGCTGACGGTCTGGGCGTGCGCCAGCTCGGCCAGCAGCCCGACCCGGTGCGGCCGGTCCGGATCGGCGGCCTCCTCGCCGGGGGCGGGCTCGGGGTCCTCGGGCATGAGGCGCAGCGCGGCCTCGAACCAGTGCGCGGCGGTGGCCGGCGCCTGCGGCGCGACCGCGCGGGCCGCCGCCACCAGCGTCGTGATCGCCGACCGGTCGCCGTACCGCGCCGAACGTTCCACATGGTGGGCGCGCAGCGTGGCGGGGGCGCCGAGGCCGGCCAGGTACGCGGCGATGCGGGCGTGCGCGGCCAGCCGCCAGCCGGCCGCGGCGGAGCCGTACACCACGTGCCGGACCAGCGGGTGCCGGAACCGGAACCGGCCCGCCGAGGCCGGCCGGACGACGTCGCGGGCGGCGAGGTCGTCGAGCGCGGCCAGCGCCGCGGCCTCGGGCAGCTCCGCCCCGGCGGCGGCCAGCGCGGGCTCGAACTCGTCGGCGGCGACGGCGGCGGCGCGGGCGACCAGCAGCGCGGTCTCGTGCAGGCCGCTCAGCTCGACCTGGAGCGCGGTGCGCACGGCGGGCGGCAGTTCGGTGATCTCGCCGAGGTCGGGCAGCGCGCCCCAGCGCCCGGGGCCGGTCTCCTCGGGCAGCGGGCCGTCCCCGGCGCCGCGGGCGAGGGCCTCCAGGTAGAACGGGTTGCCGCCGCTGGCCTCGTACAGCGCCTGGCAGCGGGAGCGGGCGACGCCGGGGCCGAGGAAGCGCTCGACCTCGGCCTCGGTGAACGGGTCGGCGGTGACGCTGACTCCGTGCTCGCCGGCGACGTCGACGAGCGTGGCCAGCCGCGGCGAGGCCTGGGCGGGCCGGTAGGCGACGCCGATCAGCACCCGGGCCCGGGGCGGGTGGCGGACGAGGTAGCCGAGCAGCTCGATGGAGGCGTCGTCGGCCCAGTGGACGTCGTCCAGCAGCAGGACCAGGCCGGTCCCGGCGGCGAGCCTCTCCAGCAGGTGCCGGACGGCGCGGTGCAGCTGGTAGCGGGCGACGCCGAGCGCGCCGCCGTCGCCCGCGGCGGCGTCGGCCGTCGCCTCGGTGCGGGCGGTCGCGGCGGGTACGGCGGGCAGGGTGGGCACTTTGCTCGTTCCGCCGGCGGGGACCGCGGCCGGGACGTCCTGCGCTTCGGCGGCGGTGCCGGCCAGCGCGGGGAAGACGGTGGACAGCAGCCGCGCGGTGGCCGGGTCGAGCTCGGGGCGGCGCTCCTCCAGCTGGTCGTCCAGGGCGTCCACGAGGGCGGCGAACGGCATCTGCTGCTCGAACTCGGCGGCGCGGCCGGCCAGCACGGGCAGCGCGCGCCCGCCCGCGGCGGCGGCCAGCTCGCCCAGCAGCCGGGTCTTGCCCGCGCCCGGGTCGCCGGACAGCGCGAGGAAGCGGAACGAGCCGCCGATCGCGGCGTCGAGCGCCGCGTCCAGGACACGGAGGGCCTCCCGCCGCCCGACGAGCGGAGCGCCGTCGGTGGCGGCCGTGGTGCGGGCCGCGCGACCCTCCATCAGTCTCCTTGCGGGGGGAGCCACCGGCTGTCGTCCGGTGGGGACGTCGATCCCTGACCTCTGGTGATTCGGTGATTCGCGCCCGGTCCGTCAAGGGCCGGCCCGGGCTGGACGGCGGGTAATACTACTGGTCCTCGAGACGAGGGGTACAGTGCCGCCGGTCTCGGACCAGGCCGCCGTCCCCCGCGTCCCTTTCATGTGCTATCAACCGTCATCGCGGCCCGTGTGTCAACAGGGCCGGACGATGACGCCGCGTGACCTATTCTCGCAGCCGCGTCCAAGATCTGCGCGGCGAATCGGCGACCCGGCTCAGCGCGACCAGCAGGACCGGCGGGCGTCCGGCCCGGTCCCGGCCGAGCCGCCGCATGAACGACAGCTGCTCCAGCGTCGGCGGGCCCGCCGCGAGGCTGCGCAGCGTGGCGGTGGAGGCGTCGGCCCGGCCGGTCCGGACGAGATAGGCGGCCGACATCGCGCCCGTTCGGCCCACGCCCGCGCCGCAGTGCACGAACACCGGCCCGCGCGCCCGCTCGACCACCGACACGAACCGGTCGACCTGGGCGTCCGTGGGCGCCTGGCCGTCGCGGACGGGCAGCCGCACGACCTCCAGCCCGGCCCGGCGCGGGCCTCGAGCGGCCTCGCGCGCGGGCCTCTCGGCGCGCAGGTCGACCACCGTCCGGACGCCGAGCCGGGCCAGCCGCCGGTAGCCGCCGGCGGTCGGCGCCGCGCCCCGCCACACCCGGTCGTCCACGTGCGCGAAGCGCTTGATCCCCGGCACCGCGGCGGGGTTGGCCGGGCGCGGCGGCGCGGCCCGCTCGGCGTTCCTGGCGGCCCCGCTCATGGCGAGGATGACCAGGGTGACCACGAGCCAGATCAGCGCGTATCCGGCGATGCCCCCGGCGAGGAACCACGCGACGATGCGTGTCGGCCGCATCAGACGATCTTAACGAAGGGCGGGCCGCGGGCCGCGGATCAGCCCAGGCGCGCCGCCGCGTCGTCCCAGGCGGCGGTGCCGGCCGGCTCGTACCGGCGCAGCGGCTGGGTGCGGGCGACCAGGTCGCGCATCTCGGCCAGGCCGTCCACCACGCCGTGCGCGCGGGCCTGGACCAGGACGTTGCCGAGCGCGGTCGCCTCGACCGGGCCGGCGACGACCGGCAGCCCGCAGGCGTCGGCGGTCAGCCGGCACAGCAGCTCGTTGCGGCTGCCGCCGCCGACCAGGTGGACCACCTCGACCTCGCGGCCCGACAGCCGGACCGCCTCGCGCAGGGTGCGGCGGTGCGCCAGGGCGAGGCTGTCGAGCACGCACCGGACGATCTCCGCGCGCGTCCGCGGCTCGGGGAACCCGCGCCGCACGCAGTGCGCCGCGATCCGGGCGGGCATGTCGCCCGGCGGCAGGAACTCGGGGTCGTCGGGGTCGATGAGCGCGCGCAGCCCCGGCACCCGCCCGGCCTCGGCGAGCAGGGCGGGCAGGTCGGGGGAGCCCCACGCGCGCATCGACTCCTGGAGCAGCCACAGCCCCATGACGTTGCGCAGGTAGCGGACGGTGCCATCGATCCCGCCCTCGTTGGTGAAGTTGGCCTTGAGGCTCTCCTCGCCGAGGACGGGCTCCGGCAGCTCGACGCCGACCAGCGACCACGTGCCGCAGGAGATGTAGCCGAACCGGTCCGTCGTCGCGGGCACGGCGGCGACGGCGGACGCGGTGTCGTGGGAGGCGACGGCCGTCACCGCCAGCCCGGCGGGCACTCCCGTCTCCTTGACCACATCCGGCCGCGGCCGCCCGATCGGCTCGCCCGGCTCGCGCAGCGCGGGCAGCAGCGCGCCGGGCAGGCAGAGCCGGTCCAGCAGCGGCCGCGACCAGGTCCCCGCGCGGACGTCGAGCAGCCCGGTGGTGGAGGCGTTGGTGCGCTCGGCGCCGATCTCGCCGGTGAGCCAGTACGCCAGCAGGTCGGGGATCAGCAGCAGCGTCCGCGCCCGTTCCAGGCCGGGCCCCTCGGCCAGCAGCTGGAACACGGTGTTGAACGGCAGGAACTGCAGCCCCGACACCCCGTAGAGGACGTCGTCGCCGACCTCGCCGCGGACCCGGTCCATGATCCCGTCGGTGCGCGCGTCGCGGTAGTGGACGGGGTTGCCGAGCAGCTCGCCGTCCGCGCCGAGCAGGCCGTAGTCGACCGCCCACGAGTCGATCCCCGCCGAGACGAGGCCGGGCGGGGCCGCGCGCAGGCCGTCCAGGACGTTGCCGTACAGGCCGAGGACGTCCCAGTGCAGGGTGCCGTTGACGCGCACGGGCCGGTTGGGGAAGCGGCGGACCTCGGTGAGGTCCAGCGTTCCCGCGCCGATCCGGGCGGTGATCACGCGCCCGCTGGACGCGCCGAGGTCGACGGCCGCGAACGTCGCGCCGTCCGAGGGGGAGGGGTTCATCGGTGTGCCGTTCAGGTGACTGTGCCGGTCGGGACGTTCGGGTTGTTAAGGGCTTTCAGGACGCCGAGGTGACGAGCAGGACTTCCAGGGTGCGCGGGCCGTGCACGCCTTCCACGCGCGACAGCTCGATGTCGCTGGTCGCGGACGGGCCGGAGACGAACGTGAGGGGGCGGGCGGGGTCGAGCCGTTCGAGGCCCTCGGGGACGTCGGCGGCGATCCGGTCCGCGGGGACCACGATGAGGTGGTAGTCGGGGACCAGCGACAGCGCGCGCGGCCCCTGCCCGGGGCCGTGGTCGAGCACGATCGTCCCGGTCTCGGCGATCGCGACGGCGCAGCCGGTGACCGCGCCCGCGAGCCCGTCCAGGTCGGCGACGGGCGGGTCGGCGGCGAGCCGGTCCGCGGGCACGGCCGACAGCCACCCGGCCGGCAGCCCCGCCGGGACCCCGTACGTGCCGGTACGGGCGGCCAGCGCCGCGGCGACCGCGTCCGGCAGCTCGCCCTCGGACACCGTGCGGACGGCGGCGCGGTAGTCGGCGACCCGCTCGGCCAGCAGCTCCACGATCCCGCCGTCGTGGTGGCGGCGCAGGTAGGAGCGGTCGATCGCGGCGTAGTCCGCGGCGATCTCGGCCGCGGGCCGGGCCGGTGTGATCCGCTCGATCCGCCGCAGGATCTCCTCGCGCGCGCTCATCGGCCGCCCCTCCGGTCCTCTCGCGTACCGCCCTCGGTCCGCTCCCACCAGGCGCGGAACGACTCGCGCGGCGGCGCGGGCGCGTCCCGCGTGTCGGTCCAGGCGCTCAGCGGGCCCGGCAGGCGGCGGATCCGCCCGTTGCGGCCGACGACCCACCGGCTCGCCGACGCCGCCTTCTGCGCCAGCCCGAGCCGGGCGGGGGAGCGCAGCGTCCAGCCGGCCACGCCCATCACCATCTGCTCGCCCGGATGCTTGCGCGAGGACTCCACGGCGCGGGCGCGCAGGTGCACCAGCACCTCGGGGATGTCGATGGCGACCGGGCACGCCTCGAAGCACGCGCCGCACAGCGTCGACGCGTACGGCAGCGAGGAGTCCACCTCCGAGCCGATCCCGCGGATCTGCGGCGACAGGATCGCCCCGATCGGGCCGGGGTAGGGCGAGCCGTAGGCGTGGCCGCCGGCCCGCGCGTACACCGGGCACACGTTCAGGCAGGCCGAGCAGCGGATGCAGCGCAGCGCCTGCCGCCCGACCTCGTCCTCCAGGGTCGCGGTGCGGCCGTTGTCGAGCAGCACGAGGTGGAAGTCGCGCGGCCCGTCGCCGGGAGTGCTGCCCGTCCAGGTGGAGGTGTACGGGTTCATCCGCTCGGCCGTGGACGAGCGCGGCAGCAGCTGCAGGAAGACCTCCAGGTCGCGCCAGCTCGGCACCAGCTTCTCCACGCCCATCACCGAGATCAGCGTCTCGGGCAGGGTGAGGCACATCCGGCCGTTGCCCTCCGACTCCAGCACCACCAGCGTGCCGGTGTCGGCGACGGCGAAGTTGACGCCCGACACCGCGACCTTGGCCGACAGGAACTTGGCGCGCAGGTGGCGGCGGGCGGCCTCGGCCAGCTCGGCGGGGGAGTCCGACAGCCCCTCCGGCGCGTCCGGCATCTCGCGGCGGAAGATGTCGCGGATGTCGGACCGGTTGCGGTGGATGGCCGGGACCAGGATGTGCGAGGGCCGGTCGTCGCCGAGCTGGACGATCAGCTCGGCGAGGTCGGTCTCGTACGCGGCGATGCCCTCCTCGGCCAGCGCCTCGTTCAGCCCGATCTCCTGGGTGGCCATCGACTTGACCTTGACGACCTCGGTCTCGCCGGTCGCCTTCACCAGGTCCGCGACGATCCGGTTGGCCTCGGCGGCGTCCCGCGCCCAGTGCACGGTGCCGCCTGCCGCGGTGACGTTCTCCTCCAGCAGCCGCAGGTAGTGGCCGAGGTTGGCGAGGACGTGGTCCTTGATCTGCTTGCCGGCCTCGCGCAGCGCGCCCCAGTCGTCCAGCTCGGCGACCGCCCCCGCGCGCCGCCCCCGGATCGTGGACGTGGCGTGCGCCAGGTTGTGCCGCAGCCGCGTGTCGCCCACCGCGCGGCGCGCCGCGTCCGGGAACGCGGGCATGCCGATGTAGGTCGGCATCGCTGTGTTCGCTGTGTTCCCTGCGAGCCTCCGGGGCGCTTTGAGGCGCCGCCTTCCCTCGTCGCTCTGGTCGCTTCGCTCCCGCCGCTCCTCAGTCCAGGCGGCGCCGCGCCCCTCCGGCTCGCTCGCCGGGTTCCCCGGGGAGTTCTGGACGCTCATGCGGGCTCCTCTTCCGTGGCGGCGAGGATCTCGGCCAGGTGCACGGTGCGGACACCGGACCGGGTACGGGTCAGCGCGCCGCCGATGTGCATCAGGCACGAGTTGTCGGCCGAGCACAGCGCCTCGGCCCCGGTCCGCCGCACGTTGGTGACCTTGTCGGCGCACATGGCGGCCGACACGTCCGGGTTCTTCAGCGCGAACGTCCCGCCGAACCCGCAGCACTCGGTGGCCTCGGGCAGCTCGACCAGGTCGATGCCGCGCACCTCGCGCAGGAGCCGCAGCGGGCGGTCGCCCACATGCAGCATCCGCAGCGAGTGGCAGGTCGGGTGGTAGGTGACGCGGTACGGGAAGTACGCGCCCACGTCGGTCACGCCGAGCACGTCGACCAGGAACTCGGTCATCTCGTACACCTTGGGCACGAGCTCCCCGACCCGTTCCGCGAACCGCCGGTCACCGCTCTCGGAGGCGATCTTGGGATGCCAGTCGCGGACCATCGCCGCGCACGACGCCGACGGGGTCACCACCGCCTCGTACCCGGCGAACGCGTCGGCGAAGCCGCGCACCATCGGCGCGGCCTGCCCGCGGTAGCCGGTGTTGAAGTGCATCTGGCCGCAGCAGGTCTGGGCCATCGGGAAGTCGACGTCGTGGCCGAGCCGGCGCAGCAGCCGCACCAGCGCCCGCCCCGTCCCCGGGAACATCGTGTCGTTGAGACACGTGACGAACAGCGCGACCCTCACAGCGCCTCCCCCTCCGGCTCCCCCGCCATGGCCTGGTCGTTCCCCGTCAGGGGGCGGGCACGCCGGCTGGAGTCGCGGACGACCAGCTCGGGCTGGAACATCACCTGCTGGTGCGCGTGGCCGCCCGGATCGTCGCACTCCTCCAGCAGCAGCTCGGTGGCGATCCGGCCGAGCTGGTAGGTGGGCTGGCGGACCGAGCTGAGCGGTACGGCGGCCGCGGCCGAGAACTCGATGTCGTCGTACCCGATCAGCGCGACGTCGGTCGGGACCTTGACGCCGGCCTGGAGCAGCACGCGCAGCACACCGAGCGCGAGCAGGTCGTTGGCGCAGAAGACGGCGTCGGGCAGCGGACCGCCGTCCAGCAGCCGCCGGGCGGCCTCCTCGCCGGCCCGCGCGTTCATCGCCGGGACCGCCAGCTCGCGCAGCGCGTCCTTGCCGAGGCCCGCCGCGCGGAGGGCCCGCAGCGCCCCCTTGCGCCGGTCGGCGCACTGGCGCAGCGCGGCCGGGCCGGTCACGTACACCAGCGAGCGCGCCCCGTCGGCGAGCAGGTGCCCGACGGCCAGCTCGCCGCCGGCGACGTCGTCGACCGCGACCGAGCACTGGTTGGCGCGCGGGGTCGGATGGTCCAGCAGGACGACCGGGATGCCGCGCTCGCTGAGCCGGTCGGTGTTCTGCCCGTCGTCGCCGACCGGGGTGATGAGCACGCCGCGGACCTGCTGCTCGGCGAACACCCGGATGTTGCGCCGCTCGCGCTCGCCCGACTCGGCGGACGAGGACAGCAGTACCGCGCAGCCGCGCTCGCTGGCCACGTCCTCGACCCCGCGGGCCACGTCGGTGAAGAACGGGTTGGCCAGGTCGAGGACCATCAGGCCGACCGTGCTGCTGTGCCCGGCGCGCAGCGTGGACGCCGAGCCGTTGCGGACGAAGCCCAGCTCGCGGATCGAGCGCTCGACGCGCTCGCGGGTCCCGGCGGCCACCCGCTCGGGGCGGTTGAGCACGTTGGAGACCGTGCCGGGGGACACCCCCGCGTGCTCGGCGACCTGCTTGATCCCCACGGTGCCCACTGTGCGCCCCCGGTCTCGTTTCCGCTGGTGTGCCGCGCTCACTTTGGGACATGTCTTTAAAACGTGTCAAGCCTGTCGTCGGAAGTTTCGCCGCCGGTCATCCGCGTCCGGACCGGCCGCGGGAGCCGGCCCGAAGATCCCTTCAGCCCCGGTGGCATCGGGGTTCACGGCCGCTTCCAGGGGATCTTCCCCGAAGTTGCCTCTTGACGGGTGCTCGCGGTCACATCTAGCGTCCTCCGCAACATCCTGTTAAAACGTTTTTCATCATCCGGTTACAGATCACCCCAGCGAGGAGGGTGGCCGTGAGCGCACCCGCTCGGTCGGCGCCGCCGACATTGGCACTGGTCAACGTCAGCAAGTCGTTCGGAGCCGTCAAGGCCCTGCAAGGCGTCACCCTGGAGCTGCACGCCGGCGAGGTCCACGCGCTCGCGGGCGAGAACGGCGCGGGCAAGTCCACAGTCGTAAAAACGTTCGCAGGCGTGCACCGCCCCGACGCGGGCGAGGTACGCGTGGACGGCGAGCCCGTGGAGTTCGGCGGACCGGCCGACGCGCAGCAGGCGGGCGTCGCCGTCATCTACCAGGAGCCCACGCTGTTCCCCGACCTGTCGGTCGCCGAGAACATCTTCATGGGCCGCCAGCCCCGCGCCGGCCTCGGCCGCATCGACCGCCGCACCATGCACGAGCGCACCGCCGAGCTGTTCGCGCGGCTCGGCGTCGCGCTCGACCCGCAGCAGCCGGCCCGCGGCCTGTCGATCGCCGACCAGCAGGTCGTCGAGATCGCCAAGGCCATCTCCCGGGACGCCCGCGTACTGATCATGGACGAGCCCACCGCCGCGCTGACCGGCCAGGAGGTGGCGCGCCTCTTCACCGTCACCCGCACGCTGCGCGAGCAGGGCTGCGCGATCCTGTTCATCTCGCACCGGCTGGAGGAGATCTTCGACCTCTGCCAGCGGGTCACCACGCTGCGCGACGGCACCTACATCGCCACCGAGCCGGTCGACGGCCTCACCCCCGACGACCTGGTGCAGCGGATGGTCGGCCGCGAGCTCGACGACCTCTACCCCAAGCAGGAGGTCGAGCCCGGCGAGGTCGTGCTGAAGGTCTCCCGCCTCACCCGCGAGGGCGCGTTCACGGACGTGTCGTTCGAGGTCCGCCGCGGCGAGATCGTCGCGCTGGCCGGGCTGGTCGGCGCGGGCCGCAGCGAGGTCGCCCGCGCGATCTTCGGGGTGGACCGCTGGGACGCCGGCGAGGTCGAGGTCGCCGGGAACAGGCTGCCCGCGGGCAGCCCGACCGCCGCGATGTCGGCCGGCGTCGCCCTGGTCCCCGAGGACCGCCGCCAGCAGGGCCTGGTGATGGACATGTCCATCGAGCGCAACATGGGACTCACCCAGCTGCGCTCGCTGCGCAAGGCCACGAAGAAGGGGCCGTTGATCTCCCGGAAGGTCGAGCGCGACCGCGCCGCCGACTGGGCCCTGCGGCTCCAGCTCAAGTACGCCCGGCTGTCCGACACCGTCGGCGTGCTGTCGGGCGGCAACCAGCAGAAGGTCGTGCTCGCCAAGTGGCTGGCCACCGAGCCCGCCGTGCTGATCGTCGACGAGCCCACCCGCGGCATCGACGTCGGCACCAAGGCCGAGGTGCACCGGCTGCTGTCGGAACTGGCCGCCCAGGACCTGGCGGTACTGATGATCTCCTCCGACCTGCCCGAGGTGCTCGGCATGGCCGACCGCGTACTGGTCATGCACGAGGGCCGGCTGACCGCCGAGATCGCCCGTGCGGACGCCACCGAGGAGTCGGTCATGGCGGCGGCGACCGGACGCAACGGCAACGGCGACGGCGCGGGAAAGGCGGCCTGAGACGATGACCGTACTCGCCGAATCCCCCACCAGACCGCCCGCGAACGGGCGGCCCGCGAGCGGCGGGCGCCGGCTGGTCGACGCGGTGCTGCGCGCCCGCGAGATGAGCATCGTCGGCGCGCTGGTCGTGCTCGTGGTCGTCACCACGATCGTCAACCCGCGGTTCCTGTCGGCGCAGGGCGTCGAGGACATCTTCCTCAACACCTCGATCCTGGCGCTGCTGGCCGTCGGCCAGGCGATGGTCGTGATCACCCGCAACATCGACCTGTCGGTCGGGTCGGTGGTCGGCCTGGTCGCGTTCGTCACCGGCGACTTCGCCTCCGGCACCGACCGCAACGTGCTGCTGATCGCGGCGCTGGGCATCGGCATCGGGCTGCTCTGCGGGCTGGTCAACGGCCTGCTGGTCAGCTTCTGCCGGGTCCCCGCCCTGGTCGTCACGCTGGGCACCCTCTACGTGATCCAGGGCCTGGACTACTACATCGCCAGCGGCGACCAGATCAGCGCCTCGGACCTGCCGTCCTCGGTGCTCTCGCTCGGCAACGACGCGATCCTCGGGATCCCGTACCTGCCGATCATCACGGTCGTGGTGATGCTGCTCATCGGCCACTACCTCCGCTCCTACTCCTCCGGCCGCGAGTACTACGCCATCGGCTCCAACCCGGAGGCCGCGCGGCTGGCGGGCGTCCCGATCCGGCGCCGGGTGCTGACCGCCTACCTGGTCAGCGGCGCGCTCGCCGGGCTGGCCGGCGTGCTGTGGCTGGCCCGGTTCGGCACCGTCGTCGCCGACGCCGCCAACGGCTGGGAGCTCAAGGTCGTCAGCGCCGTCGTGGTCGGCGGCGTGGCGATCGTCGGTGGTGTCGGCACCGTGTACGGCGCGGTCCTGGGCGCCGCGCTCCTGACGATCATCGGCAGCGTGCTGGTGGTCCTCAAGGTCAACCCGTTCTGGCAGGACGCCATCACCGGCCTGCTGCTCCTGCTGGCGATCAGCGTGGACCGGCTCATGGCGCTGCGGACGACCCGGGCACTGAAGGTCAAGTCCAGGTCCCGGCGGAGCCGCCGCCGGGCCAACGGCAACGGCAGGGCCACGGCCGCGGCGGCGGCCCGCGCCCCGGGCGAGGGCACGGGCACCGGCCCGGGCAAGGGAGAAGGGAACGACCGCGATGAGGTTTGACGCGCGCGGCCTGGTCCGCTGGGAGACCGCCGTCACCCTGCTGCTGGTCCTGGTCTTCTTCGGCGGCGCCGGGATCTCCCCGGACTTCGCCAACTCCGACAACCTGTCGTTCGCGCTCGGCGACCTGAGCGAGATCGCGCTGATCGCGCTGCCGATGACGCTGCTGGTCGTCTGCGGCCAGGTGGACCTGTCGGTCGCCTCCGTCCTCGGCCTGTGCAGCGCGCTCACCGGCGGCCTGTGGGACGCCGGCTGGGCACTGGAGACGATCATCCCGCTGGTGCTCGTCGTCGGGCTCGTGTGCGGGCTGGTCAACGGCCTGCTGGTGACCCGGCTCGGCCTGCCGTCGCTCGCCGTCACCATCGGCACGATGACGCTCTACCGGGGACTGGCGTACGTGGTGCTGGGCACCGAGGCGGTCGCCGAGTTCCCGCAGCAGTACACCGACCTGGCCACCCAGACGGTGCCGGGCACCCCGATCCCGTACCCGATCGCGCTGTTCATCCTGCTGGCGGCCGTCACCGCGGTCACCCTGCACGCCACCGGCGTCGGCCGCTCGCTGTTCGCGATCGGCTCGCAGGAGGACGCGGCGTACTTCGCCGGCATCCGGGTCAAGCGGATCAAGCTGATCCTGTTCGTGGTGTCCGGCCTCGTCGCGGGCCTCGCCGGGATCATCTACACGCTCCGCTACGGCAGCGCCCGCGCCGACAACGGCCTCGGGCTGGAACTGACCGTCATCGCGGCGGTGCTGCTGGGCGGCATCGACTTCGACGGCGGGAAGGGCACGCTCGGCGGTGTGATCGCCGCGGTCCTGCTGATCGGCCTGCTGCGCAACCTGCTGATGCTCAACGACGTCTCGACCGAGATCCAGTCGGTCGTGACCGGGCTGCTGCTGATCATCTCCGTGCTCACCCCGCGGCTGATCGCCGTGGTCCGGGAGGCGCGGGGGAAACGGGGCGCGCGATCCGCGGCCCCGGCGGCCGCCCCGTCCTGACCCCGGGATCACCCTCCCCGCCGAACCCCTCACACCCACCCCCGAAAGGCACCTGACCATGACCGTTCGTCTGCGCGCGCCACGCCGCATCGCGGCGCTGGCCTCCATCAGCGCACTGGCCCTCACCCTGACGGCCTGCGGCGGCACCACCAAGGGCTCGGAGTCCGACTCGGGCGGCTCCGCGGGCGGGAACGCGACCGCGAACCCGAACGCGCCGCTGAAGAAGGACCTGAAGATCGCCTTCCTGCCCAAGCAGGTCAACAACCCGTACCTGACGATCCTGGACAACGCCGGGATCGCGGCGGCCAAGGAGTACGGCGGCGAGGCCAAGGAGGTCGGCCCGTCCGACGCCTCCGCCTCCTCGCAGGTCTCCTACATCAACACCCTCGTCCAGCAGCGGCACGACGCGATCCTGATCGCCGCCAACGACGCCAACGCGGTCTGCGGCCCGCTCAAGCAGGCCATGCAGAAGGACATCAAGGTCGTCTCGTACGACTCCGACACCGCCAAGGACTGCCGGGACATCTTCATCAACCAGGCCAGCACCGAGGAGATCGGCCGCAGCCAGGTGAAGATGGTGAGCGACCAGCTCGGCGGCAAGGGCGAGATCGCGATCCTGTCGGCGACCGCCAACGCCACCAACCAGAACGCCTGGATCGAGGTCATGAAGGCGGAGCTGAAGAAGCCGGAGTACGCCGGCCTGAAGCTCGTCGACACCGTGTACGGCGACGACGACGACCAGAAGTCGTTCCAGCAGACCCAGGGCCTGCTGCAGGCGCACCCCGACCTCAAGGGGATCATCTCGCCGACCACCGTCGGCATCGCCGCCGCCGCCCGCTACATCAGCGGCTCCAAGTACAAGGGCAAGGTCGCGCTGACCGGCCTCGGCACCCCGAACCAGATGCGCCAGTTCATCAAGGACGGGACCGTGAAGCAGTTCGCGCTCTGGGACCCCAAGAACCTCGGCTACCTGGCCTCGTACGCCGCCGCCTCGCTGGCCTCCGGCCAGATCACCGGCGCGCAGGGCGAGAAGTTCAAGGCGGGCAAGCTCGGCGAGCGCACGATCGGCGCGAACGGCGAGGTCATCCTCGGCCCGCCGACGGTGTTCGACGCCAAGAACATCGACCAGTACAACTTCTGACCGCTTTGGGCGGATGCCCTGGGGGTCTGGGGGTCCGCCCCCGGAAATGACACTGACCGCTTTGGGCGGATGCCCTGGGGGTCTGGGGGTCCACCCCCAGAAATGACACCGACCCCCCCGCCCCGCCGTGGTCGGCCGCTCCCCGACAGGGCCGGCCACGGCGGGGAGGGCGGCGCCCACCACCAGAGGGAGGACCTCGTGAAGCGCGTCTGCTTCCTGCTGAAAGTCCGGCAGGAGCGCCTGGAGGAGTACCGCGAGCGGCATCAGGCCGTGTGGCCGGAGATGCGGGCCGCCCTCAGCGCGGCCGGCTGGCACAACTACTCGCTCTTCCTGCGCGAGGACGGGCTGCTGGTCGGCTACCTGGAGACCGAGGACTTCGCGGCGGCGCAGGCCGCGATGGCGGAGACCGACGTCAACGCGCGCTGGCAGGCCGAGATGGCGCCCTTCTTCGAGGACCTCGACGGCCGCCCGGACGAGGGCATGCGGCCGCTCGCCGAGGTCTTCCACCTGGACTAGAGGATTCGGAGAGACAACCCGTGAGTGACATCAGCACGGTCAAGGACGCCCTGCGCCGCCAGCACATCGAGACCCCGTCCTGGGCGTACGGCAACTCCGGCACCCGCTTCAAGGTCTTCGCCCAGCAGGGGGTGCCGCGCACCCCGCACGAGAAGATCGACGACGCCGCCCAGGTGCACCGGTTCACCGGCGTCGCCCCCAGCGTCGCGCTGCACATCCCGTGGGACACCGTCGACGACTACGCCGGCCTGGCCGCGTACGCCGAGGACCGCGGGGTGCACGTCGGCGCCATCAACACCAACGTCTTCCAGGACGACGACTACATGCTGGGCAGCGTCACCAACCCGGACCCGAAGATCCGGAAGAAGGCGCTGAACCACCTGCTGGAGTGCGTCGACATCATGGACGCCACCGGCTCGCGCGACCTGAAGCTGTGGTTCTCCGACGGGACGAACTACCCCGGCCAGGACGACATCCGCGCCCGCCAGGACCGGATGGCCGAGGCCCTCGCCGCCGTGTACGAGCGGCTCGGCGACGACCAGCGGTTCCTGCTGGAGTACAAGCTGTTCGAGCCGGCGTTCTACACCACCGACCTGCCGGACTGGGGCACCTCGTACGCGCACTGCCTCAAGCTCGGCCCCAAGGCGCAGGTCGTCGTGGACACCGGCCACCACGCGCCCGGCACCAACATCGAGTTCATTGTGGCGTTCCTGCTGCGCGAGAGGAAGCTCGGCGGGTTCGACTTCAACTCCCGCTTCTACGCCGACGACGACCTGATGGTGGGCGCCGCCGACCCGTTCCAGCTGTTCCGGATCATGCACGAGGTGGTCCGGGGCGGCGGATACGACCCGGAGACGAACGTCGCGTTCATGCTCGACCAGTGCCACAACATCGAGCCCAAGATCCAGGGCCAGATCCGCTCGGTGATGAACGTCCAGGAGGCCACCGCCAAGGCGCTGCTCGTGGACGTCGAGGCGCTGAAGGCGGCGCAGGACTCCGGTGACGTCCTCGGCGCGAACGCGGTGTTCATGGACGCCTACAACACCGATGTCCGCCCGCTGCTGGCCGAGCTGCGCGAGGAGATGGGGCTGCACGCCGACCCGATCGCCGCGTACCGGGCCTCCGGCTACTACGAGAAGGTCGTCGCGGAGCGCAAGGACGGCCAGGCCGCCGGCTGGGGCGCCTGACCCCGCCGCCGCGGCCCTCCGCCCGGCCCCGACCCACGCACGAAGTGATCCACGTGAGGAGAGACCCCATGACCGCCACTCCACCCGAGGTGGAGCAGCTGCTGGAGCGGGCCCACACCCTGGGCTCGGACCCGCGCAACACCAACTACGCGGGCGGCAACGCCTCGGCCAAGGGCACCGTCACCGACCCCGTGACGGCCCGGGACATCGAGCTGATGTGGGTCAAGGGCTCGGGCGGCGACCTCGGCACGCTCACCGAGGCCGGTCTCGCCGTGCTGCGGCTGGACCGGATGCGCGCGCTCGTGGACGTCTACCCGGGCGTCGAGCGCGAGGACGAGATGGTCGCCGCGTTCGACTACTGCCTGCACGGCAAGGGCGGCGCCGCCCCGTCGATCGACACCGCCATGCACGGGCTGGTGGACGCCGCGCACGTCGACCACCTGCACCCCGACTCGGGCATCGCGATCGCGACCGCCGCCGACGGCGAGGAGCTGACCCGCCGGATCTTCGGCGACCGGGTGGCGTGGGTGCCGTGGCGGCGCCCCGGCTTCCAGCTCGGGCTGGACATCGCCGCGATCAAGAAGGACAACCCGCGGGCGATCGGCGTGATCCTCGGCGGGCACGGCATCACCGCCTGGGGCGCCACGTCCGAGGAGTGCCAGGCGAACGCGCTGGACATCATCCGCACCGCCGAGGCGTACATCGCCGAGCACGGCAAGGCCGACCCGTTCGGCGAGGTCGTGTACGCGACGCTGCCCGAGGAGGAGCGGCACGCCCGCGCCGCCGCGCTGTTCCCGCTGGTCCGCGGACTGGCCTCGACCGACCGGCCGCAGGTCGGGCACTTCACCGACAGCCCCGAGGTGCTGGACTTCCTCGCCCGCTCCGAGCACCCGCGGCTGGCCGCGCTGGGCACCTCCTGCCCGGACCACTTCCTGCGCACGAAGGTCGCGCCGCTGGTGCTCGACCTGCCGCCGGACGCGCCCCTGGAGGACGCGGCGGCGCGGCTGCGCGAGCTGCACGCCGCGTACCGCGAGGAGTACGCCGCGTACTACGAGCGCAACGCCGCCGAGAACTCCCCGGCGATGCGCGGCGCCGACCCCGCGATCGTGCTGGTCCCCGGCGTGGGCATGTTCAGCTTCGGCGCCAACAAGCAGACCGCGCGCGTCGCCGGCGAGTTCTACGTCAACGCCATCAACGTGATGCGCGGCGCCGAGGCCCTCTCCACCTACGCCCCCATCCCCGAGTCGGAGAAGTTCCGGATCGAGTACTGGGAGCTGGAGGAGGCCAAGCTCCGCCGGATGCCCGCGCCCAAGCCGCTCGCGACCCGGGTCGCGCTGGTCACCGGCGGCGGTTCCGGCATCGGCGCCGCCACCGCCCGCCGGCTGGCCGCCGAGGGCGCCTGCGTCGTGGTCGCCGACCGCGACCTCGCCGCCGCGGAGAAGGTCGCCGCCGAGATCGGCGCCAGGGCCCTGGCCGAGTCCGACGTCGCGGTCGCCGTGGGCGTGGACGTCACCGACGAGGACCAGATCGCCGCCGCCGTGCGGGCCGCCGTGCTGGCGTTCGGCGGTGTGGACCTGGTCGTCAACAACGCCGGCCTGTCGGTGTCCAAGCCGCTGCTGGAGACCACCGCCGCCGACTGGGACCTCCAGCACGACGTGATGGCGCGCGGCTCGTTCCTGGTGTCCCGGGAGACCGCCCGGGTCATGATCGACCAGGCGATGGGCGGCGACATCGTCTACATCTCGTCCAAGAACGCGGTGTTCGCCGGGCCCAACAACGTCGCGTACGGCGCGACGAAGGCCGACCAGGCGCACCAGGTGCGGCTGCTGGCCGCCGAGCTGGGCGAGCACGGCATCAAGGTCAACGGCATCAACCCCGACGGCGTCGTCCGCGGCTCCGGGATCTTCGCCGGCGGCTGGGGCGCCAAGCGCGCCGCCGTGTACGGCGTCGAGGAGGAGAAGCTCGGCGAGTTCTACGCCCAGCGCACGCTGCTCAAGCGCGAGGTGCTCCCCGAGCACGTCGCCGCCGCCGTTTTCGCCCTCACCGGCGGGGACCTGACCCACACCACCGGGCTGCACGTCCCGGTGGACGCGGGAGTCGCCGCCGCCTTCCTCCGCTAGTCCGCGTCCACCAACCCCGCATCCCTACCCCGCATCCCCAGAACCGGTGGGGGCGGCGCCGGTCACGCAGGAGCCGCGCCGCCCCCGCCCTCCACCCCGGGAGTAGAAATGTCCGCGAACCCAGTGAGAGTCGGGCTGGTCGCCGGTGGGCTGGGCGCCTACTGGCCGCAGTTCCCCGAGCTGCTGCCCCAGCTGAAGCGCTCGGCCGAGCGCGTGTCGGAACGGATGCGCGGCCTGGGTGCCGAGGTCGTCGACGCCGGCTTCGTCTCCGACGCCGAGGAGGGCGCCGAGGCGGCGGAGAAGCTCCGCGCGGCCGGCTGCGACATCATCGTCGGCTTCCTCACCACCTACATGACCGCCACCATGCTGCTGCCGGTCGCCCAGCGGTCCGGCGCGCCGGTGCTGCTGATCAACCTCCAGCCGACCGAGTCGATGGACCACGAGACCTTCGACACCGGCCAGTGGCTGGCCTACTGCGGCGCCTGCCCGCTGCCCGAGATGGCCAACGCGCTCCAGCGGAGCGGCATCCCGTTCCGCTCGGTCTCCGGCTACCTGGAGGACGAGCGCGCCTGGGCGAAGATCGGCCGCTGGGTGCGGGCCGCCGGGGTGCGGGCCGCGCTCCGCACGGGCCGGCACGGCCTGATGGGGCACCTGTACCCGGGCATGCTGGACGTCTCCACCGACCTGACCATGGTCAGCGCCAACTTCGGCGGGCACGTCGAGGTCCTGGAGTTCGACGACCTGCGCGTCCGGGTCGAGAAGGTCACCGACGCCGAGGCCGCGGCCAAGGAGGCCGAGGCCCGCGAGATCTTCGAGCTGGCGGACTCGGTCAACGACGACGACCTGGCCTGGGCGGCGCGCGTGTCGGCCGGGCTGGACCACCTGGTCGAGGACTTCGGGCTCGACAGCCTGGCGTACTACCACCGCGGCCTGGACGGCGAGATCCACGAGCGGCTCGGCGCCGGGATGATCCTCGGCGCCTCGCTGCTCACCGCGCGCGGCATCCCCGCGGCCGGCGAGTACGAGCTGCGCACCTCGCTCGCCATGCTGATCGCCGACCGGCTCGGCGCGGGCGGCTCGTTCACCGAGCTGCAGGCCCTCGACTTCCACCGCGGCCATGTCGAGATGGGCCACGACGGCCCCGCCCACCTGGCCATCAGCGCGCGCAGGCCGCTGCTGCGCGGCCTCGGCGTCTACCACGGCAAGCGCGGGTACGGCGTGTCGGTCGAGTTCGACGTCAAGCACGGGCCGGTCACCGCCTTCGGCATCATCCAGCGGCGCGACGGCAGCTACGCGTTCGTGGCCTCCGAGGGCGAGACCGTCGACGGCCCGCTGCTCCAGATCGGCAACACCACCTCGCGGGTGGACTTCGGCTGCGACCCCGGCGAGTGGGTCGACGCCTGGAGCGCCACCGGCATCTCGCACCACTGGGCGCTCGGCACCGGCCACCGGATCGCCGACCTGAGGGCGCTCGCCGACCTGATGGACGTCGAGCTCGTGGAGGTCCGTCCCTGATCGACGCCGGGCCCCGGCCGGGGCCCGGCCCGACCGAAGTGTGTGATCGGGGGATCCCACCCTAGGAGCCGGCGACCCGGCCCGCGGCCCGTGGCCGCGGGCCCGGCCCGCCGTGCCCGAAACCGGAGGCAGCCAATGCGGCGAACACCGTCCAGACGCTCCGTCTTCCTCGTCCTCCCCGCCGCGCTCACGCTGGCCGTCACCGCCGGCGGCGCCACGCCCGCCGCGGCGGCGCCGGGCGGCGGCGTGCGCGTCACCACGACCACCACCGAGTACGGCGAGCACCCGCTCGGCGTCGACGACCCCAGGCCGCGGCTGAGCTGGAAGCTCGCCTCGTCCGGCCGGAACGAGTCCCAGTCGGCGTACGAGATCCGCGTCGCCACGAGTCCCGCACGGCTCGCCGCGGGGGACGTGTGGAACAGCGGCAAGGTCGCCTCCGGCCAGTCCGTCCTCGTCCCGTACGGCGGGCCCGGACTCAAGGCGCGCACGCGCTACCACTGGACGGTCCGCGTCTGGGACGACGCGGGCCGGCCGTCCGCGTGGAGCGAGCCGTCCTGGTGGGAGACCGGCCTGATGGACGGCGCCACCCTGGGCGGCCGCTGGATCGGGCACGACTCGCCGCTGCCGCTGCCGACCTCGTTCAGCGGCCAGAACGACCCGTCCCAGCTCAAGCAGGGGACCACCCAGGGGCAGACGTTCACCTCCGACAAGCCCGTCAGCGCGGTGTCGATCCCGATGCCGACGTGGAACACCTCCGACGCGGACGTGACCGTCGCCCTCTACAAGGGCGGGCCCGGCGGTGAGCTCCTCGCGCGCAAGCGCGTCGAGGACCACCCCGACAACGCGGAGACGATCCTCGACCTGGAGCGGCCCGCGCCCGCCGGGACGTACTACGTCGAGCAGTCCGAGCCGTCCGGCCAGATCGGCTGGTGGGGCCACACGGGCGGCGGGTACGAGCACGGCCAGGCGTACCGGGACGGCCGGCCGGTGGACGGCGACCGGCGGTTCTCGTTCCAGACCGTGTCCTCCGGCCCGGACGGGCTGACCTCGCAGCTCCGCAAGGACTTCCGCGTCGGCAAGAAGATCGCGCGGGCCCGGCTCTACTCGACCGCGCTCGGGATCTACACCGCCGAGATCAACGGCCGCAGGGTCGGCAACGACGAGCTGGCGCCGGGCTGGACCGACTACAACAAGCGCGTCCAGTACCAGACGTACGACGTCACCGAGATGCTGCGCGAGGGCGGGAACGCGATCGGCGCCACGCTCGCGCCGGGCTGGTACGCCGGGCACATCGCCATCTTCGGGCCCGCCCAGTACGGGCCGCGCCCCTGGCTGCGCGCCCAGCTCCAGATCGACTACACCGACGGGACCTCCGAGAAGATCGTCACCGACCCGAGCTGGCGCAGCGCCACCGGCCCCGTGCGCTCCTCCGACCTGCTGATGGGCGAGGCGTACGACGCCCGCGCGGAGACCCCGGGCTGGAGCCGGCACGGCTACGACGCCGCGGCCTGGAAGCAGGTCATCGTCAACGACGAGGCCAAGCCCCTCCCGGTCGCCCAGCCCGACGCCCCGACGCGGGTCGAGCAGGAGATCAGGGCCGTCAAGATCACCAGCCCGGCGAAGGGCGTGCACATCGTCGACCTCGGCCAGAACATGGTCGGTGCCGTACGGCTGCGCGTCGCCGGGAAGGCCGGCCAGACGGTCACGCTCCGGCACGGCGAGGTCCTCGACAAGGACGGCGGCCTCTACACCGGCAACCTGCGCACCGCCAAGGCCACCGACACCTACACGCTCAAGGGCGGCGGCACGGAGGTCTACGAGCCGCGCCACACCTTCCACGGCTTCCGTTACGTGGAGCTGACCGGCTTCCCCGGCACCCCGGACCTGGACACGATCACCGGCCGGGTCATGCACACCGCCGAGCCGCTCACGATGTCGTTCAAGACGGACGTGAAGATGCTCAACCAGCTCTACAGCAACATCACCTGGGGCCAGCGCGGCAACTTCCTGACCATCCCCACCGACACCCCGGCGCGGGACGAGCGGATGGGCTGGTCCGGCGACATCAACGTCTTCTCCCGTACGGCCACCTACAACATGGACTCGGCCCGCTTCCTGACCAAGTGGATGCAGGACATGCGGGACGCCCAGGGCGCGGACGGGGCGTTCCCGGACGTCGCGCCGAAGGTCGGCTTCATCGGCGGCGGCGCCGCCGGCTGGGGCGACGCGGGCGTCACCGTCCCGTGGAACCTCTACCAGGCGTACGGCGACCGCCGCGTGCTGGAGACCAACTACCCGGCCATGCAGAAGTGGATCACCTACCTGGAGAACAACAGCGACGGGCTGCTGCGGCCCGCCTCCGGGTACGGCGACTGGCTCAACGTGAACGACGAGACGCCCAAGGACGTCATCGGCACCGCGTACTTCGCGTACGCGAGCTCCCTGGTGGCCAAGGTCGCCCGCACCCTGGGGAAGGAGGACGACGCCAAGCGGTACGACGCCCTCGCGGGGCGCGTCGCCGCCGCGTTCACCAAGGCGTACGTCACCCAGGACGGCGCCCGCATCAAGGGCGACACCCAGACCGCCTACGTGCTGGCCCTCTCCGCGGACCTGCTGCCGGAGGCCGCGCGCAAGCCGGCCGCCGACCGCCTCGTCGAGCTGATCAAGGCCCGCGACTGGCACCTGTCCACCGGCTTCCTCGGCACGCCCGAGCTGCTGCCGGTGCTCACCCGGACCGGCCACCACGACGTGGCGTACCGGCTGCTGAACCAGCGGACCTTCCCGTCCTGGGGCTACCAGATCGGCAAGGGCGCGACCACGATGTGGGAGCGCTGGGACTCCATCAAGCCCGACGGGTCCTTCCAGGACGCGGGCATGAACTCCTTCAACCACTACGCGTACGGAGCCGTGGGCGAGTGGATGTACGAGAACATCACCGGCATCAGCGCCGGCGAACCCGGCTACAAGCGCGTCACGATCCGCCCGCGCCCGGGCGGTGACGTGAACCGCGCCGGCGGCCGGTACGAGTCCGTGTACGGCCCCATCGAGACGCGGTGGTCGGTCAAGGGCGGCCGGTTCGACCTGTCGGTGTCCGTGCCGGTCAACACCACCGCCGAGGTCTGGGTCCCCGCCGGCTCCGCCTCGGAGGTGGCGCAGAAGGGCGCGAGGTTCCTGCGCATGCAGGACGGCGCCGCGGTCTTCGGCGTCGGCTCCGGCTCGTACCGCTTCACCACCCGCTGATCCCCGGAGGGAGGGCGCCCCCGCCCGCCCTCCCTCCGCCCCGCCGTCCCGTCACCCCCGCCGAAGAGGAGACCTGTGTCTTCCATGTCCGTCCCCCGCAAGCCCGCCCCCCGCACGCCCTTCGCCCGGCCGCGCCGGGTCCTGCTCGCGTCCGTCACCGCCGCCGCGCTCCTCGCTCCCGTGGCGGCGTTCCCCGGCACGGCGAACGCCGCCGTGTTCGCCGCCGGGCACGCGCCCAAGGCGCCCGTCCACCTCACCGTCGGCGACCGCGCCGAGCCCCTGAACGTGGAGGGGACGCCCATGTTCGGCTGGCGCCCCCGCGACACCGACCCCGGCGAGGTCCAGTCGGCGTACCAGATCGTCGTGAAGGCCGGCGGCCGGAAGGTCTGGGACAGCGGCCGCGTCGCCTCGTCCCGGCAGGAGTACGTGCCGTACGCCGGGCCCGCCCTCGCCCCGGGCACCGCCTACACCTGGACCGTCCGCACCTGGGACCGGACCGGCAAGAAGTCCGGCTGGTCGCGGCCCGCCGCGTTCGAGACCGGCCTGCGCGACCAGGACTGGCAGGCGAGCTGGATCCGCCGCACCACGGCCGAGGCCGACGACTACACCCTCGCCCGCAAGGACATCGCGGTCGGGAGGTCGCGGGTCGTGCGGGCGCGCGTCCACATCGCCGCGAGCCACCAGTACGCCCTGCACATCAACGGCGAGGTCGTCGACCGGGGCGGCACGTTCTCCTACCCCGACGACGGCTTCTACCGGACGGTCGACGTCACCGACAAGCTGCACGAGGGGCGGCAGGCCACCATCGGGGCGCTCTACCACTGGTACGGCTCGGGGCAGGGCCGTCCCAAGGGCGAGCCCGGCCTGCTGATGCGGCTGGTCATCGAGCACGTGGACGGCGAGCGCCAGGTGGTCGTCACCGACGGCACCTGGCGGGTCGCGCGCGCCCACTGGAAGGCGGCGCCGCGCCGCAACGGCGACGGCGGCGACTACGTCGAGCAGATCGACGGCCCGGCCGAGCAGCGCGGCTGGGACCGGCCCGGGTTCGACGCCTCCGGCTGGGCGCCCGCACAGGTCGCCGGCGCCCATCCGACCCCGGTGTTCAAGAAGCTCCAGGCGCAGGAGGCCGGGCTAACGTACACGAACGTACGCCCGAAGAAGGTCACCAGGCTGGCGTCGGGCGCGCTGGTCGCCGACTTCGGCACCGTGATCCCGGCCGTGCCGGTCGTGCGGTTCCGCGACGGGGAGGCCGGCCGGCACGTGGACATGGACGCCGGGTACGTGCTCGCGGCCGACGGGTCGGTGTCACGTTCCAAGAGCGACAACCAGAACACCGACCTGAGCTACGGCTACACCCAGCGCGACGGCGACCAGACGTTCCGGGCGTTCACGTACGAGGGCTTCCGCTACTTCGAGATCGCCCCGGACGCGGGCGTGCGGCCCGAGGACATCGGCGCGGTCGTCCAGCACACCGACGTGGACCTGTCCCGGACCGCCCGGCTGCGCACCTCGGACTCCGGCGTGGACGCCGTGTTCGACCTGATGCGGCGGTCGGCGCTGTACGGCTCGCAGACCCAGTTCATGGACACCCCGACCCGCGAGAAGGGCCAGTTCCTCGGCGACTCGGCCGACGTGTCGCTGGCCACGATGGGCGCGTACGCCGAGCGGCGCCTCAGCCGCCAGGCGATCCGCGAGTTCATGGCCTCGCAGGCGCGCTACTGGACCGACGGCCGGCTCAACGCCGTCTACCCCAACGGCGACGGCAGGCGCGACATCCCGGACTACACCGAGATGTTCCCCGGCTGGGTCTGGTCCTACTACGAGCAGTCCGGCGACGCGGCCACGCTCGCCGAGGCGTACCCGGTGATGGCGAACGTGGCCGGCTACGTGCGCCGCCACATCGACTCCGGCACCGGCCTGGTGACGAACCTGGAGGGCGGCTCCGGCCAGTACCGGTACGGGATCATCGACTGGCCCGCGACCATGCGGTACGGCCACGACATGGACACCGCCGCGCGGACGGTCATCAACGTCCTGGGCGTCGACGTGTTCAACTCCGCCGCCCGCACGGCCGAGGCCCTCGGCAAGAAGGACGAGGCCGCCGCTCTGCGCCGCGAGGCCGTGACGCTCACCGAGGCGATCAACGCCAGGCTGCGGCGGGCGTCCGACGGCGTCTACATCGACGGGCTCAAGGCGGACGGCTCCCAGAGCGCGCACGCCTCCCAGATCGCCAACGCGTACGCGCTCGCGTTCGGCGTGGCGCCCGCCGAGGGCCGGTCGCGCGTGCTCGACCACGTCGCCTCGCTGGGGATGCGGATGGGGCCGTTCACCGCGCACCGGCTCATGGCCGCGCTCGCCGACCGCCCGGACGACTTCGTGACCCGGCTGACCGACCGCGAGGGGCACGGCTGGGGCAACATCCTCGCCCGCGGCGGCACGTTCACGTGGGAGTCCTGGGACGCGCCCGAGACCGGGCAGAGCCACTCCCACCCGTGGGGCGCGACCTCGCTCGCCGAGGTCCAGCGGACGCTCCTCGGCGTCGCCGTGACCGCCCCGGCCGGCTCGGCGATCCGGGTCCGGCCGCCCGCGACCGGCCTGGACCGCGCCGCCGGCACCGTCCCGCTCCAGCGCGGCGACGTGTCCGTCGACTGGCGCCGGCGCGGGGACGCCCTCACCCTCACCGTCGATGTGCCCGTGAACGTGCGCGCCGAGGTGCACGTCCCGGCCCGTTCCGCCGCCGGCGTCCGGGTGAGCGGCCAGGCCCGCTTCCTCGGCATGCGCGACGGCCACGCGGTCTACGAGACCGGCTCCGGCCGCGTCACCTTCCATCAGTCCAGGTAACGACAAGTCACAACAGGAGAACGACGATGAACGACGACCGCGATCGGCAGGGCGGGGTCACCCGCAGGCGGGCGCTCCAGATGGGCACCGCCGCCGGGGCGGGGGCGGTGCTCGCCTCGGCCCTGCCGGGCGGGGGCGCTGCGGTCGCCCACGCGGCCCCGGGCGGCCCGTTCCGGGGGTTCGCCCGGCCGGCCGCGCCCGTACGGCCCCGCTTCCGCTGGTGGTGGCCGGACGGGCAGGTCTCCCCGGCCGAGATCCGGCGGGAGATCGACCAGATCGCCGGCGCCGGCTTCGGCGGCGCCGAGATCGTCGCGGTGCACCACAGCATCCGCGACAAGTCGGTCCTCGACCCCGCCACCCACGGCTGGGGCACCCCCGCCTGGAACGCGGGCGTCGAGGCGGCCCTCGACCAGGCCCGCAGGCGCGGGATCACGGTCGACCTCACCATCGGCCCGGCCTGGCCCGCCGCCGTCCCGTCGATCACGCAGGACGACGAGGCGGCGGTCCAGGAACTGGCGTACGGCGAGGCCCGGATCGCGGGCGGCGCGACGCACGACGGGCCGGTGCCCGAGCCGGTGGTGGCGCCCGAGCACGGGGTTAAGGCCCGCCACTTGGTCGCCGTGCACGCCGTACGGATCGACCCGGCCAACACCACCCGCAAGGAGACCGGCCTCGCCCGGGACTCGTTCACCGACCTCACCGGCCGGGTGAAGGACGGGCGGGTCACGTGGACGGCGCCCGAGGGCGGCGAGTGGGTGCTGCTGTCGTACTGGCGGCGCGGCAGCGGCCAGCTCCCCGAGTCCGGCCCGCACAGCGCGCCGGACTCGGTGGTCGTCGACCACTTCAGCCGCGCCGGCACCGAGGCGGTCACCGACTTCTGGGAGGAGCGGCTGCTCACCCCGAGGATCCGGCGGCTGCTCCGGCAGGCCGGCGGGGCGCTGTTCGAGGACTCGATCGAGCTGGAGACCGACTCCCTCAACTGGACCCCGGACCTGCCCGCCGAGTTCGAGAAGCGCCGCGGCTACCCGCTGTGGCCGTACCTGCCGGTCATCGTCCGCAAGAACGAGAGCACGGTGTTCGCCTACGAGGCGGCCGTGAGCACCCACGTCCGGCACGACTTCTGGCGCACGGTCTCCGACCTGTTCAACGACTGCCACTGGAAGCCGCTGGCCGACTGGGCGCACTCGCTCGGGCTGGAGTACCGGGCGCAGCCGTACGGCCTGGAGACCGACTCGATCATGAGCGCGGCCATCCTCGACATCCCCGAGGGGGAGTCGCTGGGGTTCAAGAACCTCGACGACTACCGGGCGCTGGCCGGCGGCCGCGACGTGGGCGGCCGCAAGGTGCTGTCGTCGGAGGCGGGCGCCTACCAGGGCGGCGCGTACAACACCACCTGGGACAAGTTCCTGCGCACCATGGGCGGCGCCTACGCGGCCGGCCTCAACATGACCGTCCTGCACGGCTTCTCGTACGCGACCGCCCCGGGCGTGGCGTGGCCGGGCTTCGCGGGCTTCACCCCGTACAGCGGCGGCATCGGGTTCTCCGAGTCGTGGGGGCCGCGCCAGCCGACCTGGCGGCACGTCCCGGACGTCGCGGGGTACATGGCGCGCGTCCACCAGGCCATGCAGGCGGGCACGAGCCGCATCGACGCGGCGGTGTACCGGCAGAAGGGCTACTCCAAGACCGGCATCGGCGCGGGCTGGTTCACCGCGAGCGGCGTGCCGCTGGGCTGGACGCACCAGTTCGTCAGCACGCCCGTCCTGGAGCTGGAGAGCGCGACCGTCTCCGGCGGGCGCCTCAACCCGCGCGGCCCCGCCTACAAGGTGCTGTTCGTCGAGGGCGACCGGCACGCAGGCAAGGAGATCACGCTCCCGCTGGAGACCGCGCGGCGGCTGCTGGACTTCACCCGTAAGGGCCTGCCGCTGGTCTTCCTGGGCGACTGGTCGGCCGCCACCGTCCCCGGCATCGCCCGGGAAGGGGAGAACGAGCGGCTCCGCGCGGTCCTCGGCGAGATCTTCGCGCGGCCGAAGGTGCGCGTCGTCGCGACCGAGCCGGAGGTCCCCGGCGCGCTGGAGGCCCTGGGCGTGCGGCCCGACGCGACGTACGAGCGGACCTCGACGCTGCTCAACGCGCGCCGCGTCGAGGGCGGGACCGACTACTACTACCTGGTCAACGGCAAGCACGCCGAGACCGTCAAGCCGCCGGTCGCCGCCATCGACCACGAGGTCACCCTGACCCGCACCGACCGGCGGGCGATCCCGTACCGGCTCGACCCGTGGACGGGCGAGGCGGAGCCGATCGCCCTCTACCGGGCCGACGGGGACAGGGTGACGCTGCGGGTGTCGCTCCTGCCGAGCGAGTCCACGATCATCGCCTTCACCGCCGGGGACGCCCCGCACGCGACCGCGTCCGAGGCGGCCGAGGTGCGCGCGGTGCGCGGGAACCGGCTGGCGATCCGCGACACCGAGGCCGGGACGTACACCGTCACCCTGCCCGGCGGCCGGACGGCCCGCGGCACCATCGGCGCGCTGCCCGCCCCGCTGGAGCCGACGGAGTGGCGCCTCCAGGTCGAGGACTTCCGCCCCGGCGAGAGCGCGGCCGAGACCGTGACCGTCCGCCACGACCTCACCCTCGACGGGCTCAAGCCCTGGCCGCAGATCGCCGAGCTGGCCGACGCCTCCGGCATCGGCCGCTACACCACCACCGTCGACCTCGGCCGCGACGGCTGGCCGGGCGCGTACCTGGAGCTGGGCGAGGTGTTCGACACCTGCCGGGTCACGATCAACGGCCGCCGGCTGCCCGCGGTGGACGTGATCAACCCGGTGGTGGACGCCGGCCCGTACCTGCGGCGCGGCACCAACACGATCGAGATCGAGGTGGCCACCACCCTCAACAACCGCCTGCGGGTCTCCGACCCGGCCGTCTACGGCGGAGCGTCCCGGCAGAACTACGGCCTCATCGGCCCCGTCCGCCTGGTCCCGTACGGCGAGGCGGTGATCAAGACCCGCTGAGCCGGGCCCGCGACGAAAGGCGGAGGGAGGGCGTTGGCCCGCCCTCCCTCCGCGATGAACTCCCCAACCCTGTCCTGATCATGAACCGGAGTGCGAGGAATCCATGCGACACAGCGTAGTCAGGCGTGCCCGAGGCAGGGCCGCCCTGGCCCTGGGCCTGGCGGCGGTCACCGTCCCGCTGGCCGTCACGCCCGTCCCGTCCGCCGCCGCCCAGGAGCGCGGGCCGTCCCGGCCCTGGGAGGCCTACAACCTCTCGCCCGACACCCGTACGGTCCGGCCGGTGGCCGTCCACGCGGTCAAGGGCCAGGTCACCGACCCGGACGCCGTCCTCAAGGGCCGCCGCACCACCCTGAGCGGCGCCGGGGCGTCCCTCACCCTGGACTTCGGCAAGGAGGTCGGCGGCCTGACCACCCTCCGCTTCGCCGGGTCGGACGGGCCCGCGAAGGTCGGCGTCGCCTTCAACGAGTCGTCGGTGTACGCGGGCGAGCCCACCAGCGACGCCTCCACCGGCGGGCCGCGCAGCCGCGACGGCGCCCTGTACGCGCAGGTGGACGGCCGGACCACCTATACCACCCCGGCCGAGCAGCTGCGCGGCGGCTTCCGCTACCTGACGATCTTCCTGGACGCCGCGGGCGAGGTCACGCTGGACGGCGTCTCGCTGCACTTCACCGCCGCCCCCAAGATGAAGGACCCCGACCGCTACGCCAACCACTTCTACTCCAGCGACGCGCTGCTCAACCGGATCTGGTACGCGGGCGCCTACACCGTCCAGCTCAACACCATCGCCCCGGACACCGGCCGCGTCTGGGAACCGCCCGCCGCGCTGTGGAACAACACCGGCAAGGTCGGCGTCGGCGACACCGTCCTGGTGGACGGCGCCAAGCGCGACCGCACCGTGTGGCCGGGCGACCTGGGCATCGAGGTCCCCGCGGCGTACGCGGCGTTCAACGACACCGAGTCGGCCCGCAACGCGCTCACCACCATCTACCAGGCCCAGCGCGACACCGGCGAGCTGCCCTACGCCGGGCCCGAGCTGGACAAGTGGGGCTCGGACACCTACCACCTGTGGACGCTGGCGGCGAGCTGGGACTACTACCAGTACACCGGCGACCGCCGCTGGCTCGACGGGGTCTGGGGCAACTACAAGAAGGCCGTCGACTTCACCCTCGCCAAGATGAGCGACCGGGGCCTGCTGTCGATCACCGGCACGTCCGACGCCGTCCGCATCCTGGCCAAGGGCGAGCACCTGCTCGCCAACGTCCTGCTGTGGCGGGTGCTGGACAAGGGCTCCCATCTGGCCGCCGCCCAGGGCGACAAGACCCTGGCAGCCTCCTACGCCGCCCGCGCGAAGGCCCTGCGGACCGCCGTCGACACCCACATGTGGGACGAGGCCGCGGGGGCGTACAAGTGGTACCCGGACTCGCCGATCCACCCGCAGGACGGCAACAGCCTCGCCGTCTGGTACGGCCTCGCCGACCGCGACAAGGCCCGCCGGATCAGCAAGGACCTGACCGGCAACTGGAACTCCGTCGCCACCACCTCGCCCGAGAACAAGGGCAACCCCGGCGTCTTCGCCGGCTCGATGGAGGTCAACGCCCACTTCGCGGCGGGCGGACCGGCCGCCGACAAGGCGGGCGTGGACATCATCCGGCGCCAGTGGGGCTACATGCTCGACCACCCGCAGGGCACCAAGAGCACGTTCTGGGAGTCGTTCCGCAACCCCGAGGACGGCTGCGTCTTCTGCAGCGCGTACGTCAGCCTCGCGCACGCCTGGGCCACCGGCCCGACCCCGGCGCTGACGTTCTACGTCCTCGGCCTCAACCCGACCGGGACCGGCGGCCGGACGTTCGACTTCGTCCCGCACACCGCCGACCTGTCGTTCGCGCAGGGCCGCATCACCACCACGCGGGGCCCGGTCGACGCCTCCTGGAAGGTGGCGAAGAACGGCGCGTACAGCGCCCGCCTGACCGCGCCGCGCGGCACCGAGGGGCGCGCGGGCGTCCCCACGTTCGGCAAGAAGATCAAGGTGTACGTCGGCGGCCGGATGGTCTGGGACGGCACCAGGGCGCGCGGCCACAAGGTCCACAGCGACGGCGAGTACGTCTACGTCGACGGCCTGCGCGGCCGCGTCTCCATCACCAGCGCGCCGGCGGGCGGCCGGTGAGCGCCGGAGTGAGCCGCCGTGCCTTCATGGGCACGGCGGGCGCTTCCGCGACCGCGCTGGGCATCGGCCTGCCCGCCGCGGCGGGAACGGCCGGGGCCGAGACGGTGAAGGCCGGCGAGGCGAGGCTGTCGCCGTTCCCGCTGTCGGACGTCCGGCTGCTGGACGGCCCGTTCCGCGACAACATGGTGCGGACCTGCGCGTACCTGAAGTTCATCGACGCCGACCGGCTGCTGCACACGTTCCGGCTGAACGTGGGGCTGCCCTCGTCCGCCGAGCCGTGCGGCGGCTGGGAGGCGCCCGACGTGCTGCTGCGCGGGCACACCACCGGCCACCTGCTGACGGCGCTCGCGCAGGCGCATGCCAACACCGGCGACGACGCCTACGCCGCCAAGGGCCGCCACCTGGTGGCGGAGCTGGCGAAGTGCCAGGCCGCCGCGCCCGCCGCCGGGTTCACCGCGGGCTACCTGTCGGCGTTCGGTGAGGAGACGTTCGACCAGCTGGAGGCCGGCGCCAAGCCGTGGGCGCCGTACTACACGATCCACAAGATCATGGCGGGCCTGCTCGACCAGTACCGGCTGAGCGGGAACCGGCAGGCGCTCCAGGTCGTGACCGGCATGGCAGGCTGGGCCGGCGCCCGTACGGCCAAGCTGCCGCGCGAGAGGATGCAGGCGCTGCTGCGGGTCGAGTTCGGCGGCATGAACGACGTGCTCGCCGAGCTGTACCAGGTCACCGGGGACCCCGAGCACCTGGCCACCGCCCGCCGCTTCGACCACGACGAGCTGTACGTCCCCCTCGCCGAGCGCCGCGACGCGCTGGACGGCCAGCACGCCAACACCCAGATCCCCAAGGTCGTCGGCGCCGTCCGCGAGTACGAGGCGACGGGGGAGCGGCGCTACCGCGACATCGCGGCGTTCTTCTGGAAGACGGTCGTCCGCGACCACACCTACGTGATCGGCGGCAACAGCAACCAGGAGTTCTTCGGCCCGCCCGGCGAGCTGGTCAGCCGGCTCAGCGAGGACACCTGCGAGAACTGCAACTCGTACAACATGCTCAAGCTCTCGCGGCTGCTGTTCCTGCACGACGCCGGCTCGCCCGGCTCGGCGGAGTACATGGACTACTACGAGTGGACCCTGCTCAACCAGATGCTCGGCGAGCAGGACCCGGACTCGGCCCACGGGTACGTCACGTACTACACCGGCCTGTTCCCCGGCTCGCGGCGGCAGCCGAAGGGCGGGCTCGGGGCGGCGCCCGGCAGCTACAGCTCCGACTACGACAACTTCTCGTGCGACCACGGCACCGGGCTGGAGACGCATACCAAGTTCGCCGACAGCGTCTACTTCCGGTCGCGCGAGGCCCTCTACGTCAACCTGTTCATCCCGTCCGAGGTCGCCTGGAACGAGAAGGGCGTCCGGCTCCGCCAGGAGACCCGCTACCCGTACGCCGGATCCACCCGGCTGACGGTGGTCCAGGGCGGCGGGCGGTTCGCGCTCAAGATCCGGATCCCCGGCTGGCTGGACGCGCGCGGGCGGCGCGCGAAGATCACCGTGAACGGGGCGGCCGTCCCGGGCGCGGGCCGGCCCGGGACGTACGCCACCGTCGAGCGCCGCTGGCGGCGCGGCGACGTCGTCGAGGTCGCGATGCCGATGGAGACGGTCTGGCGCAAGGCCCCCGACAACCCGCACGTCCAGGCCGCCAGCCACGGCCCGGTCGTGCTCGCGGGCGCGTACGGGGAGCGGGAGCTGAACACGTTCCCGGCCATCGACCCGCGCTCGCTGCGCCCGGTGCGGGGCGAACCCCTGCACTTCAGGGCGCGCGCGGACGGCACCGAGATCCGGCTGTCGCCGTTCCACGAGATCCACCACCAGCGCTACAACGTCTACTGGGCGACCCCGGCGCCGCGGCACCGGCCCGGCCTGGTGGCGCACTACCCCCTGGATGAGGGGCGCGGCACGTCCGCCGCCGACCGCACCGGGCGGTGGCCGGACGCCGCGCTCGCCGGCTCCGCGTCCTGGAGCGGGGGCGAGCTGGCGCTGGACGGCGCGGGCGGGCACATCGCCCTGCCGAAGGGGCTGATCACCGGGCTGGAGGCGCTGACCGTCGCCGTCCGGGTGCGGCTCGACTCGCTCGTGAACAACATCCGGATCTTCGACCTGGGCTTCAACCGGCAGACGTACTTCTTCGTCACGCCGCGGACCGGCGCGGGCCGGGCGCGGTTCGCGATGAAGATCGGCGGGATGGAGGGCGAGGACCTCGCCGACGCCGCCGCCGCGCTGCCGACCGGTGCCTGGACGCACGTGGCGGTGACGGTCGGCGGAGGTTCCGCGGTCCTGTACGTGAACGGCGCCGAGGCCGGCCGCAAGGACGGCCTGGTGATGAGCCCGCTCGTCCTGGGCGCGACCTCGCGGAACTTCCTGGGCCGCTCCCAGGACGCCCGGCACCCGTTCCTGCACGGCCGGCTCGCCGACTTCCGGATCTACAACCACGCGCTCGGTGCCGCCGAGATCGCCGACCTGGCCCGCTGACCTTCATCTCTTGGAGTCTCTCTTGCGCATGCCCTTGCGCGGCCTCGCAGCGGCCGCACTCACCGCGGCGCTGCCACTGGCCGCACTCCCCGCACTCTCCGTACCCGCGCACGCCGATCCCGGCCGCGGCGGCGCGACCGGCCTCCGCGCCGCCGACCTCCGGCAGGCGCTCGGCATCGACGACACCACCCCCGCGCTGACCTGGCGGCTCGGCACGACCGGCCGGAACGCGGCGCAGACCGCGTACCGGATCCAGGCCGCCACCAGCGAGAGCCGGCTGCGCGGCGGCCGTGCCGACCTGTGGGACACCGGGAAGGTCGGGTCCGCCGCGCAGCGCGTCGACTACGCCGGCGAGAAGGTCGGCAGCCGCACCCGCGTGTACTGGCGGGTCCAGGTGTGGACCGGCGGCCGCGCCTCCGGCTGGTCGTCGCCCGCCTGGTTCGAGACCGGGCTGACCGCGAAGGACGACTGGTCGGGCGGCTGGATCGGGCACCGGGACTGGCAGGTCAAGGACAAGAAGCCCGAACCCATCGTGGTGAGGCTGCCCAAGACGACCGCCCGGTACGTCCGGATCGACGTGACCGAGCTCGGCCTGCCCAAGGTCGAGAACCTGCCGGACGAGACCTGGCGGCTCCAGCTCGCCGAGCTGGAGGTCCGCGACTCCGCCGACCCCGGCACCAACCTCGCCGCCGGGACGACGGTCACGCCGTCCGACACCGGCGGCAACGTCAACCGGGTGTGGGCGCCGCGGTACCTCACCGACGGCACGCAGACCACCAATCAGGGCTTCGCGGGCTGGTCAAGCTCCGCGTACGGCAAGGCCGACGTCGCCGACAAGCCGATCGTGCTGACGGTCGATCTGAAGGCGGCCAAGAGCTTCGACCAGGTGCTGCTCTACCCGCGCACCGACCAGGGGATCAAGGGCGGCAAGGTGCCGTACGCGCCGTCCGACTTCACCGTCGGCACGGCCGACGCCGCCGAGGGGCCGTATACGGAGCGGGCGCGGATCCAGGACCAGGAGCCGCCGAAGTCGCCCGTCCCCGAGGCGCTGCCGATGTTCGCCAAGGACTTCGCGCTGCCGCGCGGGGTGCGCTCGGCCCGGCTGTACGTCTCCGGCCTCGGCGTGTACGAGGCGCGCCTGAACGGGCGCCGCATCGGGGACGCCGAGCTGGAGCCCGCGAACACGGGCTACGCCAAGCGCGTCACGTACGCGACGTACGACGTCACCCGGATGCTGAAGCCGGGCGGCAACACCATCGGCGTGGAGCTGGGCAACGGCGCCGCCAACGTGATCTCGACCCCGGACCGCTACCGCAAGTTCGCCGGGACGATCAGCGACCCCAAGCTGATCGCGCAGCTGGAGGTGACGCTCGCCGATGGCAAGGTCCAGCGGGTCGCGACCGACGGCAGCTGGCGGACCGCGCTCGGGCCGGTGACGTTCTCCAACTGGTACGGCGGCGAGGACCACGACGCCCGCCGCGAGCGGCCCGGCTGGGACCGGCCCGGCGCGTCCCGCGCGGGCTGGGACGCTGCCGTCCCGGTGGCGGGGCCCGGCCCCGACACCGCGCTGAGCGGCCGGTCCGCCGAGCCGGTCCGGGTGATCGAGGAACTGCCCGGCAAGAAGATCGGGTCGGGCGACGGGTACCAGGTCTTCGACATCGGCCGCAACATCGCCGGCCGCCCCGAGATCACCATCGACGCCCCGGCGGGCACCACCGTGCGGATGGTCATGGCCGAGAGCCTGCGCGACGGCCGCCCGTACCAGTCGATCAGCAACGTCGGCGCGCCGATCTGGGACGAGTACACGACCCGGAGCGGCCGCGCCGAGACCTGGCATCCGCGCTTCACCTACCACGGGTTCCGCTACCTGGAGGTGCGCGGGCTGCCCGAGGGCGCGTCGGTGAAGGTGAACGGCCAGGTGCTGCACACCGACAACCGGTCGGCGGGGTCGTTCACCTCGTCCAACGGGCTCATCAACGGGATCCACGGCCTGATCCGCCGCGCGATCGAGGGCAACATGATGAGCGTCTTCACCGACTGCCCCAGCCGCGAGAAGCTCGGCTGGCTGGAGCAGATCCACCTGGTCGGCGAGCCGCTCCACGCCAACTACGACGTGCACGCGCACCTGCGCAAGGTCGTCCAGGACATGGCGGACGCCCAGACCGAGACGGGGCTGGTGCCGTCGACCGTTCCCGACTACACCGTCCTGTCCGGCTCGTACCGGGACGACTCCAACTGGGGCGGCGCGTTCGTCGTCGTGCCGTGGCAGCTCTACCGCGCGTACGGCGACACCGAGACGATGCGCACGCACTACGCGGCGATGAAGCGGTACGCGGCGCACCTGGAGACCCGGGTCAGCGGCGGGCTGACCGACTACAGCCTCGGCGACTGGATCACCCCGGACAAGACGTTCCCGAAGACGGTCTCGGCCACCTACGGCTGGTGGCGGGTCAACGAGACCCTCGCCAAGATCGCCGGCACGCTGGGGCAGGCCGGGGACGCCGCGAAGTACAAGGCCGCCGCCGACCTCAGCGTCAAGGCGCTGACCGACAAGTACTACAACGCCGAGACCGGCACGTTCGCCAACGGCGGCCACGGCGCCGAGGCCCTCGCGCTCGACATGGGCGCGGTCCCGGCCGACCAGAAGAAGCGGCTGCTCGACCACCTGGTCTCCAGCATCGAGCAGGCCGGCTGGCACCTGCTGCTCGGCGAGATCTCGCTGCCCTCGGCGTTCCGCGTGCTGTCGGAGAACGGCCGCGACGACGTGGTCTACAAGATCGCCACGCGGACCGACAGCCCGAGCTACGGCTACCAGGTCGTGCACGGCAACACGGCGCTGGGCGAGTTCTGGGACGGCACCAGCGGCCAGTCGCAGAACCACTTCATGCTCGGCACGATCGACGACTGGTTCACCTCCCGGCTCGCCGGGATCGACCAGGCGCCGGACTCGACCGGCTTCCGCAAGCTGCTGATCAGGCCGTCCGTCGTCGGCGACCTCACCTCCGCGTCCGGCACCCGCATGACGCCGTACGGCGAGGTCCGCACGTCCTGGAAGAAGACGGGGGACAAGGGGAACAGGGTCGAGCTGACCGTGACCGTGCCCGCGGGCAGCACCGCCGAGGTGCACGTGCCGGGCGGCGCGACCCGTACCGTCGGTTCGGGCACCTGGACGTTCACCTCCTGACCGGCACGCCGGCCGACCCGCCCGGGCGGGGCGTCCTTGCACGCCCCGCCCGGCCTCGGCCAAGATCGAACGCATGGAGTCCCGGCAGAACATGACCTTCGACGGCGGGCACGGCTACCTGGCCACCCCGCCGTCCGGCAGCGGTCCCGGCCTCATCGTCATCCAGGAGTGGTGGGGGCTGACCGACCACATCGCGGACGTCACCGACCGCTTCGCGCGGGCGGGGTTCGTGGCGCTGGCGCCGGACCTGTTCGGCGGCCGGGTCGCCCACGATCCGGCCGAGGCGGCCAAGATGGCCGGCGAGCTGCCCGCCGCCAAGGGCGTGGAGCTGCTGTCCGGCGCGGTGGACCACCTGCTCGCGCGCGACGACGTCACCGGCGACCGCGTCGGCGCGGTCGGCTTCTGCATGGGCGGCGGCTTCGTGCTGCTCCTCGCCGCCAGGGAGGGGGAGAGGATCGGCGCCGCCGTCCCGTTCTACGGCGTCGTCCCGGGCCCGCTGCCCGACTTCCGCGGCCTCAAGGCCAAGGTCCTGGGGCACTTCGGCGACCGGGACGCGTCCGTCCCGGCGGAGGCCCGCGCCGAGCTGGCGGCCGCCATCGAGCGCGGCGCCGGCATCACCCCGGAGTTCCACGTCTACCCGGCCGACCACGCGTTCTTCAACGACCAGCGCCCGGTCTACGACGCCCACTCCGCGGCGCTCGCCTGGGAGCGCACGCTGGAGTTCCTCCGCGCCGAACTCGGCTAGCCGCTCAGGCGGGTGGGATCTCAGGCGGGTGGGATCTCAGGCGGGTGGGAGGCCGAGGAAGTCGGCCATGCGCTCGACGCTGTGGGCGAAGAACGGGCCGGCCGGGTCCATGGTGCCGTCCAGATGGCCGAACAGCTCGAAGCCGACCATGCCGAAGAGCTGCGTCCAGGCGATCGCGCCGCGCACCAGCAGCGGGCCCGGCATCGCCGGCGGGATGACGGCGGCGGTCCGCTCCGCCTGCTCGGCCAGCTCCGGAGACAGCTCGTCGGCCGGCTCGGTGAGCACGCCCTCCCGCCACGCGTCCCGGACCAGGGACAGCAGCGCCACCGGTACGCGCGACGCCGGGGCGATCGTCGCCTCGGGGGCCTGGTAGCCGGGCACCGGTGAGCCGTAGACCAGCGCGTACTCGTGCGGGTGCTCGCGCGCCCAGTCCCGCACGGCGGCGCAGCACGCCCGCCACCGCTCGCGGAAGCCGCCGCCGGTGCCGGCGGCGGCCTCGATCCGCGCGCCGAGCGCGTCGTACGCGTCGATGATCAGCGCGGTGAGCAGCTCGTCGCGGCTGGGGAAGTAGCGGTAGAGCGCCGAGGAGACCATTCCCAGCTCCCGGGCCACCGCGCGCAGCGACAGGCCCTGGGCCCCCGAGGCGCGCAGCTGCCGCCGGGCCTCCTCCTTGATCTCCCGGGTCAGCTCGGCCCGGGCCCGCTCCCGCGCGGTACGGCTCGCGTTCATGGCGATCAGTCTGGCAGATCGCAGATCGCTGAACAAATACGAGAGCACTGCTCTTGCATTGGCGGGCGACAACGTGCACACTGTTCTCAAGCGAGAGCAGTGCTCACTAAACGGAGGTAGAGAGATGACCGCGACCGACCAGCGCTACGTCCAGGGCAGCGGCTTCGAGGTCCACTTCAACCGTGCCGTCGGCTTCCTCACCAAGCACGGGATCAGCCTGCTGGGCACGCGGGTGCTGGCCGTCCGTGGACGTACCAGCGGCGAATGGCGGACCAACCCGGTCAACCTGCTCACCCACGAGGGCGAGCGCTACCTGGTGGCGGCCCGCGGCCACACCCACTGGGTCCGCAACATCCGCGTCGCGGGCGGCGGCGAGCTGCGGCTGGGCCGCAAGGTGGAGGCGTTCACGGTCACCGAGCTGGCCGACGAGGAGAAGCTGCCGGCGCTCCGCGCCTACTTCAAGCGCTGGGGCTGGGAGGTCGGCCGCTTCTTCGAGGACCTGCCGAAGAAGCCGTCCGACGCCGACCTCGTCCGGATCGCCCCCACCGTTCCGGTCTTCCGGATCAGCTGACCTGCCAGGACCGCCCGTTCCCGGTCATGGGCTCCGCCGCCGGCTCGGGCTCGGGCACGGGCGCCGCGGCGGGCTCGGCCGCCGGTTCCGGGACGGCCTGCCGCTGCGGGGCGGCGGCCTTCTTGCGGCGGGCGCCCGCCGTACGGGGACGGCCGCGCGGGCGCCGCTCGGGGTCGGTGAAGTCCAGCTCCTTCAGCTCCGCGTCCTGCCAGCCCGCCCGCTCCGCGGCGGTGTAGCGGGCGCCGTACTCCCGCTCGGCCTCGTCGAGTTCGGCCCGGAGCCGGTCCCGGGCCTGCTTGGCGACGGCCAGCTCCCGGATCGCGGCCACCCGGCCGTCCAGCAGCCGCTGCGCCGCCCGTTCCAGTTCGGCGATGTCGTCTGAGGCTGTCATGCGCGGCAGCGTACGGGTTCGATCATGCCCGGCGAAACCGGATCGGGCGGGTACCTATCCTGGAAGAAGATCGAAAATTGCTCTTCCAGGGGGGATGTACCGTGACGGTTCCCGATGTCACGCTCAACAGCGGCACCGCCATGCCGCAGCTCGGCTTCGGCGTGTGGCAGGTGGCCGACGACGAGGCCGAACGCGCGGTGGCGACGGCGCTGGAGACCGGCTACCGCAGCATCGACACCGCCAAGATCTACGAGAACGAGACCGGCACCGGCCGGGCGCTGCGCGGCTCCGGGATCCCGCGCGAGGAGCTGTTCGTCACCACCAAGCTCTGGAACGACGACCAGGGGTACGACGCCGCGCTGCGCGCCTTCGACGCGAGCCTGGAGCGGCTCGGCCTGGACTACGTGGACCTCTACCTGATCCACTGGCCGGCGCTCAAGCAGGACCTCTACCTCGACACCTGGCGGGCGTTCGAGAAGCTGCACGCCGACGGGCGCGCCAGGGCCGTCGGCGTCTCCAACTTCACCACCGGGGCGCTGACCAGGCTGATCGAGGAGACCGACGTCGTCCCGGCGGTCAACCAGATCGAGCTGCACCCCTACCTCCAGCAGGAGGAGCTGCGGGCGCTGCACGAGAAGCTCGGCGTGCGCACCGAGGCGTGGAGCCCGCTCGGCCAGGGGCAGGGCCTGCTGAACGACCCCGCGCTCGCCCCGATCGCCGAGGCGCACGGGCGCACCCCGGCGCAGATCGTGCTGCGCTGGCACCTCCAGCTCGGCAACATCGTCATCCCCAAGTCGGTGACGCCGTCGCGGATCGCGCAGAACTTCGACGCGTTCGGGTTCGAGCTGTCGGACGCCGAGATGGCGGCGATCGGCGCGATGGACAGCGGCACCCGGCTCGGCCCGGACCCCGCCACATTCGGCTAGGGAGTCTTCATCCGGCGGACATCCGCCGGGTGACCTGGCGTTCCACGCGCCGGGGACGGTCCGGGTGTGAGCCTCGCCTCCCGCCTCCGCCCGCTCGCCGTCCTCCTGCCGCTGTGCGTTCCGGCCGCGTCCGCGCCGCCGCTCGCCGCCGTGCTCCCCGTCCCGGCTCCTGCCGCGGCCCTCGCCGGCCTGCGCGCGCAGGCGCCCGGGCCGTGCCGGGGGCGCGGCGCCGACTTCGACGGTGACGGCGCCGCCGACGCGGCCGCCGGCGCCCCGTACGCCGCGGTCGGCGGCCAGGCCCGCGCCGGCCGGGTCGCCGTGCGGTACGGCGCCCGCGCCGGGACCCCGCTCGTCCAGGCCGGCGATCCGCCCGAGGCCGGCGACGGCTTCGGCGCCGCCCTGGCGATCGGGGACTTCGACCGCGACCGCTGCGCCGATCTGGCGGTCGGGGTGCCGGACGAGGTGTCCGGCGCGCGCCGTCCCGGAGCCGAGGGGCACGGCGCCGTGCAGATCTTCCACGGCTCCCCGGCGGGGCTGCGGCCCGGGCGGCGGCTGAGCGTGCGCGACCTGCGGCGCCCGTACGGGACGGACCGCTTCGGCGCCGCGCTCGCCGCCGCCGACCTCGACGGCGACCGGGACGACGAGCTGGTCGTGGGCGCGCCCGGGCTGGCGGGCGGCGGGGGAGTCGCGGTCTTCGGGCTGGACGGGACCGGCCTGCGCCCCGGCCCGCTGGTCACGCAGCGGTCAGGCTGGGCCGGACAGGAGGGACGGGAGGGACGGGAGGCCGCGCCGACCGACGGGTTCGGGACCGTGCTCGCCGCCGCCGACCTCGACGGCGACGGCCGCGCGGAGATCGCCGCGGGTGCCCCGGGGGACGGGCTCAAGAGCGAGGGCGCGGTCACGGTGCTCGACCCGCGGGCCCGCACCGCCCGCCGCGTCGCGCAGGACGAACCGGGCATCGGCGGCGTTCCCGAACGCCTCGACCACTTCGGCGCCGCGCTCGCCGCGGGCGACTTCGACCGCGACGGCCGCGCCGAGCTGGCGATCGGGATCCCCGGAGAGGACGACGACCCGGGCGCCGCGACCGGCGACGCACAGGGCGCCGTGCAGGTGGTCGACGGCCGCACGCTGCGGCAGCGGGGACCGACCCTGTACGGGCGCGGCGCCAAGGGACCGTACGACCGCTTCGGCGCCGCCCTGGCGGCCGGCGACCTCACCGGCGACGGGACCGACGACCTGGCGGCCGGCGCGCCCGGGCACGGCTACGTGCGGATCCTCCGGGGAGCGCGCGGCGGCGGGCCGGGCCGGCGCGGCGGCGTCACGATCACCTCACCGCACGGCCCGGAGGCCCAGTTCGGCTGGTCGCTGGCCGTGCGCCGGGGCGCGCTGCTGGTCGGGGCGCCCGGCGCGGCGGGGTTCGGCGGCGCCGTCACCGCGGTCGCGGGTTCGGGACCGCGCGGCACCGCCGTGCCGCTGGAGGCGGGCGGGCTGCTCGGCTACGCGCTCGGTCAGGCGGGGTGGAGGGCGAACCGCGCCCGGTAGTCGCCGCGGTCGACCCGGTCGCCGGAGCGCCGGGACGGGGCGAGGCCCTTGAAGCGCAGCATGTGGCCGTCGAGCCGGGCGGCACGGCGGTCGCCGTCCGGGTCGGGCGGCGCGGAGCGGGCGGGCAGGGGGTTGGTGTGGAACTCGTGCTCGGCCGGCGCGGTGTGCCCGTCGGCGGCCGCGACGACGATCGTCGCGTCGCCGGGCCAGCCGCAGTCGGCGTCCACCGGGCAGCGGCTGTCGTCGCGCACGTCCCGCAGCGTGACCGCGAGGCCGGTGCCCTGGAGCCGGGCCGTGTCGCCGATGGCCAGGGTGAAGACCTGGCGGGGCCGTACCGTCCCGCCCCTGGGCTCGTGCGGCGCGCAGGCCGGTGCCAGCGCGAGCAGCGCCCCCGCGGCGAACAGCACCGGCCGCGCTCTCATGCGCCCTCTCATGGGCCTGAGACGGAGGCCGGCGGTCAGGCGTTCCCGAACGAGCGGGCGCCGTCGGGCACGGTGAACGCGGCGGACACCGCGGCCGGGGCGCCGCGCCTGGTCACGTACGGGACGGTGTGGAACTCGGCCCGCAGCTCGCCCGGCCCCGCCGCGCACAGCAGGTAGCCGCGCCGCTGGTCGATGTGGGCGATGTGCGGGTTCTCGGCCCGGACCGCCGCGTTGGTCACCGGGTCGTGGTATCCGTCGCCGTCGCTGGCGACCGACGTCGCGACCAGCTCGACGCCGACCCGGGCCGAACCGGGATCGTCGAAGTCGGCGCGCAGCTCGTTGGCGTGCGCGACATGGACGTCGCCGGTCAGCACGACCGGGTTGCGCGCGCCGGACGCCAGCAGGGAGCCGGTCAGGCGGCGGCGCTCGGCGGCGTACCCGTCCCAGCCGTCCATCGCCAGCTCCGTGCCCGGGCCGAGCCGGTGGTCGCGCTGCGCGAGGAAGATCTGCTGCGCCAGGACGTTCCAGCGGGCCCGCGACGCGCGCAGCCCGGCGTCGAGCCAGGCCAGCTGGTCCGCGCCGAGCAGCGCCCCGCGCTCCCGCAGCCGGGCGTCGCAGCCGGTGCGCAGCCCGTCCTCGCACGGCTGGTCGGAACGGAACTGCCGGGTGTCGAGCAGATGGAACGTCGCCAGATCGCCCCAGTGCAGCCGCCGCGTCAGCCGCAGCCGCCCGCCGGGCCGCAGCGTCGAGCGCCGCAGCGGCATGTTCTCGTAGTACGCGCGGAACGCCGCCCGCTTGCGCGCCGCGAAGCCGGGGGTCTTCTTGCCCGGGGTCTCGCCCGCCCAGTTGTTCTCGAGTTCGTGGTCGTCCCAGATCACCGCCCAGGGGGCCGCCGCGTGCGCCGCCTGGAGGTCGGGGTCGGTCTTGTACTGCGCGTGCCTGCGGCGGAAGTCGGCGAGCGACAGGCACATGCCGCCCGCGTGCCGCCGCACGATCGGGAGCGGCTGCTCGCCCTCGGCGGAGTCCTCGTAGATGTAGTCACCGAGGTGGACGATGAGCCCCGGATGCCGCTCGGCCGCGCGCCGGTAGGCGGTGAAGTACCCGTGCTCGTAGTACGCGCAGGACACGGCGGCGAAGGTGAGCGGCGCGAGCGTGCCGGGCGCGGGGGCCGTGCGGGTGCGTCCCGTGATGGACAGGTGCCGGCCGTCGGTGCGGAAGCGGTAGAAGTACTCCCGGCCCGGCCGCAGCCCGTCCACCTCCACGTGCACGCTCCCCGCGTCGGCGTGCCGCGCGGTGGCGCGCCCGCCGCGGACGACGCGCCGGAAGCGCTCGTCCTCGGCGACTTGCCACTCCACGCCGATGTCCCGGCCCGAGGGCAGGCCCCCGCGGCCGTCCTCGGCGAGCGGGCGGGGCGCCAGCCGCGTCCAGAGGACGACGCCGTCCGGGACAGGATCCCCGGAGGCGACGCCCAGCTGGAATGGGTCGGCGGTACGGCGGGACGGCGCGGCGGGAGCGGCAGGAGCGGCGGGCGCGAGCGGAGCCAGGCCACTGGCGGAGAGGAACGACCTGCGTGACATGTCCACGCGCCCAGTGCAGGCGACCGGATCGAGGGCCGCGGAAGGAGCGGGGGACCGCGAGCGCAACGCGGAGTGAAGAGATCGTTCCGCGTCGTGCCCGTTCACGGACCCGACGGCCAGGGTTGGCCGGGCCGTCACCGCGCGCATCCTGGCCCGGGGAGGGTGCGCCCGGTACGTTCCGGGCGCGGTGACTGATGGGGCGACGGTCGCCCCGCGGTGACCGCGGGAGAGGAGCCGACATGGCCGCCGGTACGACGACGAGGAGGCGGACGGCCGCGCTGCTGGGCGCCGCCGCCGTGCTGCTGCCCCTGCTCACGGTCACGACCCCCGCCTCGGCCGCGCCCGCCGCGCCCGGGCGGGCGGCGCCGGAGAAGGCCGCGCCGATCGTGCTCGGGCACCGGGGCGCCTCGGGCTACCGGCCCGAGCACACGCTGGAGTCGTACGAGCTGGCGGTGCGGATGGGCGCCGACTACATCGAGCCCGACCTCGTGCCGACCAAGGACGGCGCGCTCGTCGCCCGCCACGAGAACGAGATCGGCGGCACCACCGACGTCGCCGACCGGCCGGAGTTCGCGGACCGGCGCACCACCAAGAGGATCGACGGCCGCAACGTCACCGGCTGGTTCACCGAGGACTTCACGCTCGCCGAGCTGAAGACGCTGCGCGCGATCGAGCGGCTCCCGGACATCCGCCAGCACAACACCATTTACGACGGGCTCTACCAGGTCCCGACCCTCCAGGAGGTCATCGACCTGGCCAAGCGGCTCGGAAGGCAGCACCGGCGGACGGTCGGGATCTTCCCCGAGACCAAGCACCCGACGTACTTCCGCTCCATCGGCCTGCCGCTGGAGAACACCGTCATCGCCACCCTGAAGCGCAACGGGCTGGACCACCGCGACGGGCGGGCCATCGTGCAGTCGTTCGAGCCGACCAGCCTGCGGATGTTGGACAAGGGCCTGAAGGTCCCGGTGCTGCAGGCCATCTCGACCGCCGGCGCCCCGTACGACACCGTCGCCAACGGCCAGGGCCCGACCTACGCCGACATGGTCACCCCGGCCGGGCTGAAGGAGATCGGCACCTACGCCGACTGGATCGGCCCGGAGAAGTCCCGGGTGATCCCGCTCAAGGCGGACGGCACGCTCGGCACCCCGACCCCGCTGGTCCGCGACGCGCACGCCGCCGGGCTCAAGGTCAGCCCGTACACGTTCCGGAACGAGAACCAGTTCCTGCCGGCCGACCTGCGCAACGGCACCGCGCCGGGCGACTACGGCAAGGCGCTCAAGGAGTACGACATCTTCTACCGGACGGGCATCGACGGCCTGTTCAGCGACAACCCCGACACCGCGATCATCGCCCGGACCGCGTTCCTGAAGTCGCGGAGCTAGGCCGCGCCGGAGCGCGGGCCGGAGCCGGAGCCGGGACCGGGGCCGCGCCGCCAGCCGTCGAGGACGGCGTCCACGGCGGCGCGGATCCGGTCCCGCGCCTCCCGGCGGGGGACGCCCGCCATCAGCATCTCGTCGTAGCCGGTGTCCAGGTGCCGGACGGACGCGATCACGGCGAGCCGCACGGCGTCCGCGTCGAGCTCGCGGCCCGCCGCCGTCCGGCCGACCCGGCCGCTGCCGCGCTGCCCGGCGTGCCGCGCGATGGCCTCGGCCCGCGCGGCGGGGCAGCCGGGGTAGAGCCGGACGATCTCGGCGGCCATCCGGGCCTGGAACTCCACATCCCGGTCCGCGCGGCGTTCCCGGTCGCGCTCGCGCCGCCGGGCCCGCGCGTCCTCGTCCGCGAGGCACTGCTCCTCGGCCCGCGCGAGGGCCTCCTCCTCGACGAGGATCCCCTGCCGCTGGTAGCGCTTGCGGCGCCGGTCGAGCCGGACGACGACCGCCGAGAGCCCGCTCTCCTTCTTGGCACGCCGGCTGAGCGCGGCGTTCCCGGCCGGCAGGAAGACCAGGTGGTCCATGTCGGCGCAGGCGAGGCAGACGGGCTCGTCGTCCTCCATGACCAGGTACGCGCCGGTGCCGCGGCAGGACGCGCACGCCCAGTCCTTGAGCGGGACCATCGCCACCAGGTCGGGCGCCTTGCCCTGGCGGGCGGCGAGGGCCTCGCGGCGGGCGGGGGAGAGGCCGGGGGAGATCCAGTGCGTGCGGTAGGCGCGCTCGATCTCGGCGGCGGCCGCGCCGTCCCGCGCGGTGAAGCGCAGCGCCCGCCGGTCGCGGGTGGCGGCGATGTAGGCGGTCTCGGCGGGCTCCAGGCCCTCGGCCTCGGCCCAGGCGCGCAGCGCCCGCAGCGCGGTCTCGATCTTGTCCGGCCGTACCGTCAGGGCCGCTTCGAGGGGGTCGATCCGGCCCTGGCGCCACTCGTCCACGCGCGGCGCCGCCAGCCAGCCGATCCGCTGGAAAACCTCGATCGCCGAGACGGCGTGCGACCGCTTCAGCTGGAGGGCGGCCGCCTCGGTGACCCGGCGCCCCAGCCGGGTGTCGTGCACTTCGCTCACGGCGGACAAACGTAGCCGGATCCGCAGGCTTGCGTCGGCGCGCGCGGGCGTGTAATCGTTTACATTGATGTAATCGTTTACACGCAGATGCGGAGGTGACCATGGCGAGCGTGAAGGACGTGGCCCGCCACGCGGGCGTCTCCGTCGCCACGGTGTCCCGCGTCCTGAACGACAGCGACCGCGTCGCCCCCGAGACCCGCGCCCGGGTGCTGGCCGCGGTCGAGGCCCTGGGCTACCGGCGCAACGCCGTCGCGCGCTCGCTGCGCACCGACGCCACCCGCACGATCGGGCTGGTGATCGGCGACATCCTCAACCCGTTCTTCACCGAGCTGGCCCGGGCGATCGAGGACGAGGCCCGCGCCCTCGGCTACTCGGTCGTGATCGGCAACGCCGACGAGCGGCCCGACCGGCAGGACCACTACGTCCGCACGCTGCTGGAGCAGCGCGTCGACGGGCTGCTGCTGTGCCCGACCGCGGAGATCACTCCGCTGGTGCGCGGGATGGTCGCCGACGGCCAGCCGCTGGTGTTCCTGGACCGCACCCTGCCCGGCCTGGACGTGCCCACCGTCCGGGCGGACGGCTCGGCGGCGATCGGCGCGCTGGTCCGGCACCTGCGCGGCCTCGGCCACCGCCGGATCGCGTTCATCTCCGGGCCCGCGCTGCTGTCGACCGGGCGCGAGCGCACCGCCGCGTTCACCGCCGCCATGCGCGACTGCGGCCTGGAGGTCCCGGACGCGTACCTGGAGGCGGGCGACTTCCAGGCGGCCAGCGGCCGGGCGGGCGCGGCACGGCTGCTGGACCTGCCCGAGCCCCCCGAAGTGATCTTCGCGGGGGACAACCTGATGGCGCTGGGCGCGCTGGACGAGATCCGCGCCCGGGGGCTGGCGATCCCGTCCGCGGTGGCGCTGGCCTCGTACGACGACCTGCCGTGGTTCACCCACGTGGACCCGCCGGTGACCGCGATCGGGCAGCCGGTGCAGGAGCTGGGCCGGCGGGCGGTGCGGGTGCTGGCCGACCGGATCGAGGACCGGCCGGTGGAGTCGGTGGTGCTGGCCGCCCGGCTGGTGGTCCGCCGCTCCTGCGGCGAGCCCGGTGAGCGGGGCGAGCACGGTGAAGAAGGAGGGAGCCCGGCATGACGGACGAGATCCTGCGGGTACGCGGGCTGCGCAAGGCGTTCCCCGGCGTGGTCGCGCTGGACGGGGTCGACTTCGACCTGCGCCCGGGCGAGGTGCACGTGCTCCTCGGCGAGAACGGCGCGGGCAAGAGCACCCTGATCAAGGCGCTGTCGGGCGCGCACCGGCCCGACTCGGGCCGGATCGAGGTGGACGGGAGCCCGGTCGACATCCGGTCGGCGACCGACGCCGAGCGGCTCGGCATCGCGACCATCTACCAGGAGTTCAACCTGGTCCCGGAGCTGACGGTCGCCGAGAACCTCTTCCTCGGCCGGCCGCCGCGCCGGTTCGGCATGGTGGACCGGCGGGCGATGGAGCGGGCGGCGGCGGAGCTGCTGGCCCGGGTCGGCGTCGACGCGAGCCCGCGGGCGCGGATGGCCGACCTCGGCATCGCCCGGATGCAGATGGTCGAGATCGCCAAGGCGCTCGGCCGGGACGCCCGCGTGCTCATCATGGACGAGCCGACCGCGGTGCTGACCGCCGGCGAGGTCGACACGCTCTTCGAGATCGTCGGCACGCTGCGCGAGCGCGGCGTCGCGGTCGTGTTCATCACCCACCACCTGGAGGAGATCCCCCGCCTCGGGGACCGGGTGACGGTGCTGCGCGACGGCCGCTCGGTCGCCGAGGTCCCGGCGGACACCCCCGAGGACGAGCTGGTGCGGCTCATGGTCGGCCGCCCGATCGACGAGCGGTACCCGCGCGAGCGCGCCGACATCGGCGCCCCGCTGCTCAAGGTGACCGGCCTGACCAGGGACGGCGTGTTCGAGGACGTCTCGTTCGAGGTCCGGGCCGGCGAGGTCGTCGGGCTGGCCGGACTGGTCGGCGCCGGCCGTACCGAGGTGGCCCGCGCGATCTTCGGCGCCGACCCGTACGACCGGGGCGAGGTCGCCGTGGACGGGACGGCGCTGCGCGGCGGCGACGTGCACGCGGCGATGGAGGCGGGCGTCGGGCTCGTCCCCGAGGACCGCAAGGGCCAGGGCCTGGTGCTGGGCGCCGACGTCCAGGAGAACCTCGGCCTGGTCACCCTGGGCCCCACCAGCCGCGGCGGGATCGTGGACCGCGCCGGGCAGCGCGGCCGGGCCGCCGACATCGCCGCGAAGCTGAACGTGCGGATGGCCGGGCTCCGGCAGGAGGCCGGGACGCTGTCCGGCGGCAACCAGCAGAAGATCGTGATCGGCAAGTGGCTGCTGGCCGACGCCCGCGTCCTGATCCTGGACGAGCCCACCCGCGGCATCGACGTCGGCGCCAAGGTCGAGATCTACCGGCTGATCAACTCCCTCACCGCCTCCGGGCACGCGGTCCTGATGATCTCCAGTGACCTGCCCGAGGTGCTGGGGATGAGCGACCGCGTGCTGGTGATGGCGCGCGGCCGCCTGACCGGCGAGCTGCCGGCCGAGGAGGCCACCCAGGACGCGGTGATGGCGCTGGCCCTCGCGGCGAACGGCGCCGAGCCCACGAACGGAACCGAGCACACGGACGGAGAAGGCTGATGTCCACTGACACGTCGCGCAAGCCGCCGCAGGAGTCGCCGCGCGGCGGCGCGCCGCGGGCGGCGGGCCGGCTGCTGGGAGAGAACGGGGCGCTGGCCGGCCTGGCCGTCCTGGTCGTCGTGCTGGCCCTGCTGTCGGGCGACTTCCTGACCGTCACCAACCTGCTGAACGTCGGCGTCCAGGCGGCCGTGGTCGCGATCCTGGCGTTCGGCGTCACCTTCGTGATCGTCACCGCGGGCATCGACCTGTCGGTCGGCGCGGTGGCGGCGCTGTCGGCGGTCGTCCTGGCATGGACGGCCACCACGCACGGGCTGCCGTGGCCGATAGCGGTGGTGCTGGCGGTCGCGGTCGGTGTCGCGGCCGGGCTGGTCAACGGCGCGCTCATCACGTACGGGAAGCTGCCGCCGTTCATCGCCACCCTGGCCATGCTGGGCATCGCCCGCGGGCTGGCCCTGGTGATCTCCGAGGGCAGCCCGATCGCGCTGCCGGACGCCGTCACGCACGTGGGCGACACGATCGGCTCGTACCTGCCGGTCCCGGTGATCGTGATGGTCGTGATGGGGCTGCTCACCGCGTTCCTCCTGGCCCGCACCTACAGCGGCCGGGCGATGTACGCGATCGGCGGCAACGAGGAGGCCGCGCGCCTGTCGGGGATCCGCGTGCCGCGGCAGAAGCTCGTCACGTACGCGCTGTCGGGCGCGTTCGCGGCCGTGGCCGGGATCGTGCTGGCCGGCCGGCTCGCCTCCGCGCAGCCGCAGGCCGCCAGCGGCTACGAGCTGGACGCCATCGCGGCCGTCGTCATCGGCGGCGCCAGCCTGTCGGGCGGCAAGGGCCGCGCGTTCGGCACCCTCGTCGGCGCGCTGATCCTGGCCGTGCTGCGCAACGGGCTGAACCTGCTGTCGGTGTCGGCGTTCTGGCAGCAGGTCGTGATCGGCGTGGTGATCGCGCTGGCCGTCCTGCTGGACACGGTGCGGCGGCGCGGCACGAAGGTGCGCCCGGCGGCGTTCTGGGCCGGCGGCGCGGTCGTCGCGGCGGCCGTGGTCGCGCTGGCCGTCGCCGTCGCCTCCACCGGCGGCGGGTCCAAGACCGGCACGGTCGCGGGCGGCGGGCTCAAGGTCGGGCTGTCGGTGTCGACGCTGAACAACCCGTTCTTCGTCCAGTTCCGGCAGGGCGCCGAGGACGAGGCGCGGAGGCAGGGCGTCACGCTGACCGTGTCCGACGCGCAGAACGACGCGTCCCAGCAGGTCAACCAGGTCCAGAACTTCACCAGCCAGGGCATGAAGGCGATCATCGTCAACCCGGTGGACTCCGACGCCGCCGCGCCCGCCGTCCAGGCCGCCAACCGCGCCGAGATCCCGGTGATCGCGGCCGACCGCACGGTGAACGGCGCGAAGGTCGCCCAGCTGGTCGCCTCCGACAACGTCGCCGGCGGCCGGCTCGCGGCCGAGCGGATGGCGAAGGAGCTGGGCGGCAAGGGCAAGATCGTCGGCATCCAGGGGCAGCCGGGCGCCTCGGCGTCCCGCGAGCGCGGCCAGGGCTTCGAGGAGGGGATCGAGAAGTTCCCCGGTGTCCAGGTCGTCGCGAAGCAGCCCGCCGACTTCGACCGCACCAAGGGGCTGGACGTCATGACCAACCTCATGCAGTCCAACCCGGACCTGAACGGCGTCTTCGCCGAGAACGACGAGATGGCGCTGGGCGCGGTCAAGGCCCTCGGCGGCAAGGCGGGCAAGCAGGTCAAGGTGGTCGGCTTCGACGGCACCCCGGACGGCATCAAGGCCGTCCAGGCGGGGACGATGAACGCCACGGTGGCGCAGCAGCCGGCGCTGCTGGGCAGGATGGCGGTCCAGAGCGCCGTGAAGGCGGCGAACGGCGACGGGCTCGCCGCGACCTCGATGGTGCCGGTGAAGATGGCCACCCGCGAGAACGCGGCCGAGTTCGCGACGTCCTAGCGGAGACGTCGTAGCGGAGACGTCCTAGAGAGCGGGAGAGAGAGGCGCAGTGGCGCAGCGGCATGAAGTGGTCGTGGTCGGATCGGTGAACGCCGACCTGGTGATCGGGGTCGACCGGCGGCCGGCCCCCGGCGAGACCGTGCTGGGCACCGACCTGGCCACCTATCCGGGCGGCAAGGGGGCCAACCAGGCCGTCGCCGCCGCCCGGCTCGGCGGCCGGGCCGCGATCCTCGGCCGAATCGGCGACGACGGCCACGGCGCCCTGCTCCGGGACGCGCTGGCGGCGGCGGGCGTGGACCTGTCCCACCTGAGCGTCACGCCGGGGCCGAGCGGGGTCGCGCTGATCACCGTGGACACCGGCGGGGACAACAGCATCATCGTCTCGCCCGGTGCCAACGCGCGGCTCGTCCCGGCGGACGCCGAGCGGGCCCGCGACCTGCTGGCGGGCGCCGCCGTGGTGTCGTTCCAGCTGGAGATCCCGCTGGAGACCGTCGCCGCGGCGGCCCGCACCGCCGCGGCCGCGGGCGCGCGGATCGTGCTGAACCTGTCCCCGCCCGCGGAGCTGCCCGCCGGGGTGCTGGAGCTGTGCGACCCGCTGGTGGTGAACGAGCACGAGGCGGCGTTCCTGCTCGGCCACCGCGACGAGCCCGCCGCGATGGCCCACGGGCTGCTGGACCGCGGCCCGCGCTCGGTGCTGATCACGCTCGGCGCTGCGGGCGCCCTGGCCGCCGACGCCTCCGGGGTGACGGCCGTGCCGTCGCCCGAGGTCGAGGCGGTCGACACCACGGGCGCCGGCGACGCGTTCACCGCCGCGCTCTGCCTGCGGCTGGCGCGCGGCGACGGCCTCGCGGACGCGGCCCGGTACGCGGTCCGCGTCGGCGCCGCCGCCGTCCGCAAGCCGGGCGCGCAGAGCTCCTATCCGGCCGCGGGCGACCCGCTGCCCGGCTGATCGTCCGGCCGGCCGCCCGAACGCAGCCGGTCCAGCTCGGCGGCGACGTCCGCGACCTCGCCGCCGAGGTCGTACGCGCGGAAGAGATGCAGGTCGTCGCCGGTCTCGATCTCCAGCAGCCGGGTGTGCAGGAGCAGCCGGCGCCGCTCGTCCACCCGCACGGCGGCCACCTCGTCCCACGGGATCCGGGCGTGCCCGGCGTACCCGCTGACGACGGTCACGCCCTCGGTGTCCGCCGCGACCCGCACGGGCGCGAGCACGTCCCGCAGCGCGAGCGCCGCCAGCCCGGCCGCCGCGACCAGCGCCAGCAGCAGGAACGGGCGGTCGTCGCGGGACGTGAGGGCCAGCGCCGCGAACGCCGCGGCCGCGGCCGCCTTCAGCACGGTGTGCGCGGGCGGCACCCGCCACCGCCGTTCCGCGCCTCCCGCTTCCGGGCCACCCGCTTCCGCGTCTCCCGCGTCTCCCGCTTCCTGGCCGCTCACGCCGCCCACGTTAGCGGCCGGGCGCGCGGGACCCTGTATCTGGGTATCTGGCCGATCCGATAGGCGCGCACTACCTGAACAGGACGGACTTCGCCCCATAAGTCATGATCCGCTCACGAGCCCGTAACCTCCTTTCGGTAGCGTCGTTTCCATGCGACTCGGCGTGCTGGACGTGGGCTCGAACACGGTGCACCTCCTTGTGGTGGACGCGCACCGCGGCGCGCGCCCGCTCCCGGCGTTCTCACACAAGGCGGAGCTGCGGCTGGCCGCGCACCTCGAAGACGGCGACCGGCTGTCGGAGGAGGGCGAGGGCCGGCTGCGCGACTTCGTTCAGGAGGCGCTCCAGGTCGCCGAGGACAAGGGCGTGGAGGACCTCGTCGCCTTCGCCACCTCGGCCGTCCGGGACGCCGCCAACGGCGAGCAGGTCCTCGATCGGCTCCGCGCCGACTGCGAGGTCGGCATCGAGGTGCTGTCCGGCGAGGAGGAGGCCAGGCTGACGTTCCTGGCGGTCCGGCGCTGGTTCGGCTGGTCGTCCGGCCGGCTGCTGGTCATCGACATCGGCGGCGGCTCGCTGGAGATCGCGGCCGGCATCGACGAGGATCCGGACGCCGCGATCTCGCTGCCGCTGGGCGCCGTCCGGCTCACCCGCGACTGGTTCACCGCCGACCCGGTGCCCGCCGACGAGGCCCGCAAGCTGCGCCGCCACGTCCGCGCCGAGATCGCCCGCCATGTCGGCGAGGTCGCCCGGTACGGGGCGCCCGACCACGCGGTGGCCACGTCCAAGACGTTCAAGCAGCTCGCCCGCATCGCCGGGGCCGCGCCCTCGTCCGAGGGCCCGTTCGTCAAGCGCTCCCTCCGCCATGGCGATGTCACCGAATGGGCGGAGAAACTGGCGCTGATGGAGCCGATGGAACGTGCCGGGCTGCCCGGGGTGTCCGAGAGCCGCGTCCCGCAGCTGCCCGCCGGCGCCATCGTCGCCGACGCCGCGATGGACCTGTTCGGCGTGGCGCAGCTGGAGGTCTGCCCCTGGGCGCTGCGCGAGGGCGTCATCCTCCGCCGGCTCGACCTGATCAGCTGAGGTCAGCGCGGGACCGTCCCGGCGGCCCGCAACTCGGGAACGGTCACGAACGTGTAGCCGTCCGCCGCCAGCCTGGCGAGGATCTCCGGGACCGCGTCCACCGACTCCCGGTCCACGTCCCGCAGCCGGACGACGCCGCCCGGCCTGGCCCCCGCCACGGCCTCGGCCGCGATGTCCCCGCCGCCCTCCGGAGCGGCGTTCCAGCCGACGTGCGCCAGCCCCAGCGACCTGGCCACCGCGGTCACCGTCCCGTTCACGGCGCCGTACGGCGCCCGCAGCAGCGTGGCGCCCTCCCCGGTCGCGGCCTTGATGGCCCGCTGCGTCCGCTGGATCTCCGAGCTGACCCGCAGCGCCGGCAGCCGGGTGAGATCGCGGTGCGCGTGCGTGTGGTTGCCGATCACGTGCCCGGCGGCCCGCTGCCGCCGCAGCGTCGCGGGCAGCGCGGCCGCGTTCCCGCCCACCACGAAGAACGTCGCGCGCGCCCCGTGCCCGGCGAGGATGTCCAGCAGCCGCCCCGTCTCGGGCCCCGGCCCGTCGTCGAACGTCAGCGCCACGCACTTGGCCGTACGGCAGTCGACCGGCGCCACCAGCGTCCGCGGCACCGCGTCCCGCCGCGGCACCGGCCGGACCGTCAGCGCGGCGTCCCGCGCCCGGTGACCGAACGGCGTCAGCAGCGGCTCGTACGCCCGGTACCCGATCGCGACCGCCTCGGAGCCGAACTCGGCCACCAGATCGCCCTGGTCGTTGAACGCCAGCGACGGGAAGCCGCCCGGCGCGGCATGGCCCGCCCGGCCCGTCTGCGCCTCCTGGCGCACCAGCTCGGCCAGCCGCGCCTCGTCCACCAGGTCGCCCGGTGCGCGCACCGCGCCGGCGTCCCGGTCGTACCAGAACGTGCGGCGCTCGGTGCCTTCGCGCTCCCCGGCGCCCCCGCGGCCCGTGCCTCCGTGCTCTGTGCCTCCGTGCTCTGCGCCGCCGCCCCCTGTGTCCCCGTGCTCCGCGACCAGGCGGACACCGATCACGCGGTCCGAGAAGGCCGTGAGCGACCACTCCACGTTCAGCTCGTGAACGCCGCGCCGTTCCTCGTGCAGCCGGAACCACTCGTCCACGGCCCGCGCCAGCGCGTCGTCCAGCGGCCGGGCACCGGCGACCGACGGGTACGCCGCGAACGCCCGCCGCCGCTCGTCCACCCGCGTGACCGGCATGATCCCCGGGACGCGGCCGGGATCGACGGCCCGCACCTCCGTGACATCGGTGACCGGCGCCGGCTGGCGGTGCTCGCGTGCCGTGCAGCCCGAGACGGCGAGCAGCAGCGCCACCGCGACGCCTCCCCGGCGGTGGAGCCACCCGAGCACGAACACCCTCCGCAGATCGCTGCCGCCGATCAGCGTAAGTTTCGGGAACGTCCGCCTGATCAAGCCTTTGCCGCATTTCTGGCGACGCTTGGCCGAACATTGACCTTTTCCGGCCTAGGGCGGCCCGCGGACCCGGGCGGCGTTCTCTGCCACTCTGGACTGGGGTGGGCCCAGGCGCCGTCCGCAGACGACGCGCGCCGACGGGAGGGGGCCCGGCGGCGAGAGGTGTACGCCCATGGAGAGCCGGCCTGGCGCGGTGTCCCTGCGCGAGCTGCAGCCCCACGACCCGGCCCGGGTGGGCCCGTACACCCTGGACGCCAAGATCGGCGAAGGCGGCATGGGCGCCGTCTACCTCGGCCGCGGCACCGACGGCCGCCGCGTCGCCGTCAAGGTCGTCCGGCCCGAGCTCGCCGGCGACCGCGCCTTCGTCGCCCGCTTCGGCGACGAGTGCCGCAACGCCGAGCGCGTCGCCTCGTTCTGCACCGCCCAGGTCCTCGACCACGGCCAGGACCTCGGCATGGCCTACATGGTCACCGAGTACATCGAGGGCCCGTCCCTCCTCCAGCACATCAACGACCAGGGCACCCTCTCCCCGGGCCTCCTGCACGGCGTCGCCGTCGGCGTGGCGGCCGCCCTGGTCGCCATCCACTCCGCGGGCCTCGTCCACCGCGATCTCAAGCCCAGCAACGTGCTGCTGTCGATCTCCGGCCCGCGCGTGATCGACTTCGGTATCGCCCGCGCGCTCGACATGGCCACCTCGCACACCGCCACCGGCCAGGTCGTCGGCACCCCCGGCTACATCGCCCCCGAGCAGATCCTCACCCAGAAGATCACCCCCGCCGTCGACGTCTTCGCCTGGGGCTGCCTGATCGCCTACGCCGCCAACGGCCGCAACCCGTTCGGGCAGGGCTCCATCCAGGTCATGGTCGGCCGCGCCCTCCACGCCGACCCCGAACTCGGCGCCCTCACCGAGCCGCTGGCCGCCCTCGTCCGCGCCGCCCTCGGCAAGGATCCCGAGACCCGCCCCACCGCCCAGGACCTCCTCCTCAGCCTGGTCGGCGGCGGCGCCGGCGAATCCGAGGTCAGCACGACCCTCGGCGAATCCTGGACGACCCCGCCCACCTCCCGCCAGGCCCCGCCCACGCGCCTCCCCACCCCCGACCCGGTCCCGCCCCCTCCGGCCCGGAGCCCATCCCTTCCACCCCCGGCGCCCACGCCTCCGAGCCCAGGGTCCTCACCTTCGGGGGCCGCCGCACCGCCCCAGAGCCCTGCGCCATCGCCTTCGAGTCCGGCCCCATCGCCTCCGGGGGCGCCGTCGAGTGCGGCGCCGGCCGGGCCGCACGCGGCGCGGGCCGCCGGCCCGGACGCGGGGGAGCGGCGTGCGGCGGAGCCCGAGGTCCGGACGCCGGGTGGGCGTGCGGCCGAGGTGCGGCATGGGGCCGGGGCGGCTCGGCCGCCTGCGGTGGAGCCGGGGACGGAGCCGGCGGGGGAGACCATCACGGACCCGGCGGCGTACGGGCCGGGGCCGGCGCAGGCGCCTCCGGCGGGGCCCGGGAAGCCGGGGCGGCGGAAGGCCCTCGCCGCGGGGGCCGGGGCGGCGGCCGTCGCGGTGGTGCTCGCCGGCGGAGGGCTGCTGGTGGCGCTGCTGGGGGACGAGCCCGCCAAACGCGCGCCGGCGGTGAAGCCCGGCGGACCGCCCACCGAGGCGCTGCTGGTACGGATCGACACCAAGGCCGGGTGGCCCAAGGAGTGCCACGGCGACATCGGGACGTACACGCCGGGCCACGACGCGGCCGTTCCGCTGGTCACCGGGGCCGCGTGCGACATGCTTCCGGAACGTTCGCCCGACGGGAGGACGATCGCGTTCACCCGCAGGAACGGGGCCCGTACGGAGGCGTGGCTCGTCAACCCGGACGGCAGCGACCCGAGGAGGGTGACCGACCGGCTCGCCGGTGGGCGGGTCACCTGGTCGCCGGACGGTAGGCAGCTGGCCTTCATGGGCAAGGAGGGCGGCGTCCGGCAGATCTACGCGATCACGATCGGCGAGACCGAGCCGAGGAGGCTGACCTCGGACGCGGCCGACAAGGACGACCCGATGTGGTCGTCCACCGGGCGGCTGGCGTTCTGGAGCAAGCGGGACGGGACGCAGGCGATCTTCACGCTCGACCCGCGGAACCCGGGCGCCTGGCGGAAGGTGACCGCGGACGGCGTGCCCGCGGCGGACCCCGAGTGGTCACCGGACGGCACCAGGATCGCCTACACGCGCGGCGCGTACCCGGAGGCGGACGTGTGGGTGGCGAACGCCGACGGGTCCGGCGCGCGCCGGGTGACGGCGGGCGCGGAGCACGAGATGGACGCCGCGTGGTCCCGCGACGGCGAGTGGATCTGCTATGCGCGCGGCCCGTACGAGAAGCCGGAGATCCGCACGGTCAAGGCGGACGGCACGGGGGACCGGCCGTTCGGGCCGAAGGGCGGGGGGATCGGCCACCCCAGCTGGTCCTAGTGGAAGTTGCGGGCCTTCACGCGCCCGGGGACGGGGAGGCGCCGCAGGCGGGTGGCGCGGATGTTGGTGACGCCGTCGGCGCGTTCGAGCCGGCCGTTCACGAGGAGGGCCTGGGAGTCGAGGGCCAGGCCGCGGTGGCGCCGGAACACCTGCGGCGGGCAGATCACGTTCAGGATCCCGGTCTCGTCCTCCAGCGTCATGAAGACCATGCCGCCGGCGGTCGGGGGCCGCTGCCGGTGCGTGACGAGCCCGGCGACGACGACGCTGGTCTCTGCGGGCACGGCGGGCAGGCCCCTGGACGGGGTCGCGCCGAGCTCGTCCAGGGCCTCGCGTACGTGGGCCATGGGGTGGGTGTGCGAGACGCCCGTCGACCAGAGGTCGGCCAGGGTCTCCTCCACGGGCGTCATGGGCGGGAGCGCGGGGGCGCCGGCTCCCGGGGTGACGTTCCTGAGCTGCCCCGGGCCGGTGCCCGCGAGGGCGCCCGCCGCCCAGAGCGCCTCGCGGCGGGAGAGCGGCGCGCCCCCGTCGTGGACGGGCAGGGAGCCGAACGCGCCCGCCGTCGCGAGCGCCTCCAGCGCGGGCGTCGAGAGCCGGACGCGGCGGGCGAGGTCCGCCATGCTCGCGTACGGCCGCCCCGCCGCGATGGCCTCGGCCGCGTCCTCGCCCAGGTTGCGGATCCCGTTCAGGCCGAGGCGGATCGCCGGTTGGGGCCGCGAGGGCGCGTGGGGGTGCTCGCTGTTCACGGGGAGGGGCTCTTCCAGGGTGGGGTGGACGCCGCTCGCGTTGACGTCCACGCCCCGCACCTCGACGCCGTGGCGGCGCGCGTCCTCCAGGAGGGTCTGCGGGCTGTAGAAGCCCATGGGCTGGTTGCGTACTAGCGCCGCCGTGAAGGCCGCCGGGTAGTGGCGCTTGAGGTACGAGCTGGCGTAGACGAGGTGCGCGAAGCTCTGCGCGTGGGATTCGGGGAAGCCGAAGCCCGTGAAGCCGAGGATCTTCTCGTAGACGTCCTCCGCGATGCGCGAGGGGATGCCGCGCTCGGCCATCCCGTCGAGGAGCCGCCGCTTGAGGCGCTCGACCCGTTCCGGCGCGCGCTTGGCGCCCATCGCCTGCCGCAGCTCGTCGGACTCGGCGGGCGTGAACCCCGCGCAGTCCACGGCGAGCTGCATCATCTGCTCCTGGAACAGCGGCACGCCGAGCGTGCGGGCGAGGGCGCTCTCCATGAGCGGGTGAGGGCAGGTCGCGGCCTCCTTCCCCTTACGGCGGCGCAGGTAGGGATGCACCGAGCCGCCCTGGATGGGGCCTGGACGGATGAGCGCGACCTCCACGACGAGGTCGTAGAACTCCCTCGGCCGCAGGCGGGGGAGCGTGGCCATCTGCGCCCGCGACTCCACCTGGAACACCCCGACCGTGTCGGCGTCGCCGAGCATCTCGTACACCTCGGGGTCGTCCGGCGGGATGGACTGGAGGTCGTACCGGACGCCGTGGTGCTCGTCCACCAGGTCGAAGCAGTCGTGCAGGGCCGCGAGCATGCCCAGCCCCAGCAGGTCGAACTTCACCAGCCCGGCCGCCGCGCAGTCGTCCTTGTCCCACTGGAGGACGCTGCGGCCCGGCATGGCGGCCCACTCGATCGGGCAGATCTCGCCGACCGGCCGGTCCGCGATCACCATCCCGCCGGAGTGGATCCCGAGGTGGCGCGGCAGCGCCAGCATCCGCTCCGCCAGGGCGGTCACCGGCGCGGGGATCTCGCTCTCCGCTCCTACGGGGTCGCGGGTGTCGATGCCGCGCGACCAGGCGTCCTGCTGGCCGGGCGAGAAGCCGAGCGCGCGGGCCGCGTCCCGGACGGCCATCCGCGGCCGGTAGCTGATCACGTTGGCGACCTGCGCGGTGCGCTCGCGCCCGTACTTGCGGTAGACGTACTGGATCGCCTCCTCGCGGCGGCGGTGCTCGATGTCGAGGTCGATGTCGGGCGGGCCGTCCCGGCCCGGCGACAGGAACCGCTCGAACAGCAGCCCGTGGTGGACGGCGTCGACGCCCGTGATGCCCAGCGCGTAGCAGACCGCGGAGTTCGCCGCCGAGCCGCGCCCCTGGCACAGGATGTTCGCGCCGCGGCAGAACTCCACGATGTCGTGGACGATCAGGAAGTAGCCGGGGAAGCCGAGCTGCTCGATCACGTCCAGCTCGCGGGCGATCTGCGCGTACGCGCCGGGGACGCGCTCGCGCTCGGGCGGCCCGTACCGTTCGCGCGCGCCGTCCGCCACCAGGCTCCGCAGCCAGGTGGCCTCCGTGTGCCCGTCCGGCACGGGCCACCGCGGCAGCCGCGGCGCCATCACCTGGAAGTCGAACGCGCACTCCCCGGCCAGCTCCACCGTCGCCTCCCGCACGCCCGGGAACCGCGCCAGCCGCGCCGCCATCTCCGCGCCGCTCCGCACGTGCGCCGTGCCGCCCGCCGGGAGCCAGCCCGCCATATCGTCCAGGCTGCGCCGCGCCCGCACCGCCGCCAGCGCCTGCGCCAGCCGCGCGTCCGCGCCCGGCGCCGCGAAGTGCACGTTGTTGGACGCGACCACGCCCGCCCCGGTCCGGCCGGCCAGCTCGAACAGCAGGTCGTTGCGCGGGTCGTCGCCCGGCTGGCCGTGGTCGATCAGCTCGGCGAACACGTTCTCCCGGCCGAACATCTCCATCAGCCTCCGCAGCTCGCGCTCCGCCGCCTCCGGCCCGCCCCCGTCGAGCGCCGCCGGAACGTGCCCCTTGCGGCATCCCGTGAGCACGGCCCACTCGCCGCCGTGGGCGCCGGCCAGCGCCTCCAGGTCGTACACCGGACGGCCCTTCTCCCCGCCCGCCAGCTGCGCCGCCGTGATCGCCGAGCAGAGCCGGGCGTACCCCTCCGGGCTCCTGGCCAGCACGAGCAGGTGCCGCCCAGCCGGATCCGGCTCGCCCGCGCGCGGCCCCGGCAGGCCGATGCCCAGCTCCGCGCCGAACACCGTCCGGATCCCGGCCTCGCCCGCCGCTTGCGCGAACTGCACCGTCCCGTACATGCCGTCGTGGTCGGTGACGGCCATCGTCCCGACGCCGAGCCGCGCCGCCTCCGCCACCAGCGCCGCGGGCTCGCTCGCCCCGTCCAGGAAGCTGAACGACGTGTGGCAGTGCAGCTCCGCCCACGCCACACCGTCCGCCGCGACACGCGAAGGCGCCTCCGCGTCCCGAACGCCCGTCCCACCAGCACCGCCCCGCGTCCCGGAGCTGCCGTGGCGCTCTGGGGCCGTGCCGTCGCCTTCGCCCCATGTCAGGCGCTTCTCGAACTCGCGCCACGGTACGGCCGGGTTGTACCAGTCAGTCATAGGACGCCTCCACGTGCCAGCGGCCGGACTCCACGGCCAGCAGGTACGCGCGCCCCTCGCCGGTCACCATCTGGAAGCGGGCGCGGCGGCGCGCGTGCGCGGCGTCCCACCACCGCTCCACGGCCGGCCACGGGCCCGTCCAGGACGCGACCGGCGCCGCCGGGCCGCCGCCCACCGCGACGTACGCGGGCGGCGCCGACACCGCGCAGCGGCCCGACACCGTGACCGGCGCCCCCGACGCGTCCGTGACCTCGGCGGACCACCCCGGCCCCGGCACCAGCGACGGTGCCGGGTCGGGGATCCGCCCGGGCCAGGGGCCGTCGCCGCGCTCGCCGGGCGGCAGATCGCCGACCGGCACCTTGACGACCCACTCGCCGGGCCCGCGGCCGCCCACCAGCACGGGACGGGTGATCCCGCCGTGGCCGAGCAGGGCCTGGATCCGGTCGGCGGCGCGCGCGACCCGCTCGGTGACCGCCGTACGCCCCCAGAGGGCCTCCTGCCGGCCCTCGTCCGGGACGAGCTGGTCGGGCGACAGCTCCAGCCACGTCACCCCGCCCCACACCGACTCGTCGACCCGGCCCGCCGACAGCTGCCATCGGACCCGTTCGGCCACCGCCGCCTCCGACAGCGCACCGTCGTGCCGCCACAGCCGCCGCAGCACGTGGCCGTCGGCGAACCCCACGTCCACCGCCAGCCGCACGCAGGCCAGCCCGCCCGCGCCGAGCCCCGCGTGCAGCCGGCCCGCCAGCCGCTTGGCCGCGAACACCACCTGCTCGGCCCGCGCCGCCGGCGGATCGAACTCGTCCCGCACGGACAGGTCGGCCGCCGCCGGCGCGGGCGCGACCGGCCGCGGCTCCTCGCCCCGCGCCAGCCGGTGCGCCAATGCCCCGTCCGGCCCGAACCGTCCCGCCACATGCCCCGACGGCAGCGCCGCGAAGTCGCCCAGCGTCCGTACGCCCAGCCGCCGCAGCAGATCGGCCAGCTCGGGCCGGTCCAGGACCGACAGCGGGTACGGCGCCAGGAACGCCGCCGCGCCCCCTTCCGGGACGACCGTGCCTCCCTGGCCTCCCTGGGCGCGCGCCGCCAGCTCCGCCGCGAACAGCCCGTCGGCGATCCCCGCGCCGCAGTCGAACCCCGCCTCCACCACCGCGTCCTGCACCAGCAGCCGCAGCGACTCCTCGCCCCCGTAGAAGCGGGCCGCGCCCCGCGCGGGAACGGCGCACAACCCCGGCCGCACCACCTCCACCTTGGGCGTCAGCTCCGCCACCGCCTCGGCGACCGCCTCGAACAGCCGCCCCTCGGCGTCCCGGTCGCGCTCCCGTACGACCAGGTCGGGGCAGCGCCGCTGGGCGTCCCTGATCCGCTGCCCGCGCCGCACGCCGGCCGCCCGCGCCGCCGCGCTGCACGCCGCCACCCGCTGCTCCGCCACGACCGCGCCGGGCGTGCCCGCGTCCACCCCGACCGCCGTGACCGGCCAGTCGGGGCACCACACGACCAGCACCCGGCTCACGCGACCACGTCCAGCCTCGGGCGGCCGGGACGGTCCGGCCGCCCCGCCGGGCCCACCGCGGGCGGGCCGGCCGGGGTGACGGCGCCGTCGGGGCCGGGCAGCCAGAGCCAGCCGTCCCGCTCCCGGCCGGGCGCGTCCGCCACGACCCGGGCGCGGCGGCCGCGCAGTACCCCGTGGCCGTCGCCGAGCCCCCGCCACTCGGAGTCGGCCACCCGCAGCCGGAGCCGCGTCCCCGGCCACTCGCGGGCGTACGCGCCGGTCAGCGCGAGGACGCAGCCGTGCTTGCGGGCCAGGGCCGACAGCCGCCGGACGGCCGGGGCGGCGGGGCGTTCCACGACGTTCAGCAGCACCAGGTCGACCGCCTCGGCCAGCGCCGCCACCACGTCCGGCCAGCGCTCGCCCGGCTCGTCGACGAGCAGCAGGCGTTCGGGGGCGGCGCCCATCCCCGCCGCGGCGGCGAGGCCGAGATCGGGAAGCCCCACGATGGCGCACCACCCTCCGCCGTCTCCCGCACCTGCTGCACCTGCCGCATCCGCTTCACCCGCCCCACCGGCTTCCCCTGCCCGTCGTGACACCCCGGCGACCAGCGCCAGCCCCAGGGACGCGGAACCGGGTCCGGCCACGCCCACGGCCGACCCGGGCCGCAGCCCGCCCGGCAGCAGCGGGCGCAGCGCGGGCAGCACGGGAAGGCCGGCGCACGGCGCGTCCATCGGCGGCGCCCCCGCCGGCGCCGCGTCCGCCACGCCGCCTCCTTTCCGAGCCGCCACCAATTTCGAACACAGATTCGATCCGTGTCAAGTCCTCGCAGGTCACAAGGGTGCGGAAAGCCTTACGGTGTCGGGGAAAACGGATTTTCGCCGACCCGCGGGCGAGGGGCGGCCGGCGGTGCTGGGTAGCGTGGGGCCCGTACCGGGATACGCCGGGATATGCCGGGAGACATCGGGGGGCAGGCGTGGCGAACGACATCCGGGCCGTGGCATGGACCGGCGACGCCCTGCGGCTCATCGACCAGACCGTCCTGCCCGGCCGCGTCGAGCACCTGGACGTCCGCGACACCGCGACGCTGGTCGACGCCATTCAGCGGCTCGCCGTCCGGGGCGCGCCCGCGCTGGGCGTCGCGGGCGCGTTCGGGGTCGCCGTCGCCATGCTCGAGGCCGAACGGAAGCGCTGGCCCGAAGCGGAACTGGACGCCGCCATCGCCCGCGTCCGCTCCGCCCGCCCGACCGCGGTCAACCTCGCCGCCGGCGTCGACCGGGTGCTGCCCCTGATGCGCGAGGGGACCGCCGCCGTGCTCGCCGAAGCCCAGGCCCTGCTGGACGAGGACGTGCGCGGCAACCGGGCGATCGGCCGGCTCGGCGCCGACTGGATCCTCGCCCGCACCGGGGAACGGCCCCTCCGCGTCCTCACCCACTGCAACGCCGGGGCGCTCGCCACGGCCGGCTGGGGGACCGCGCTCGGCGTGGTCCGCGAACTCCACGACCGCGGCCGGCTCGAACTCGTCTACGCCGACGAGACCCGCCCCCTGCTCCAGGGCACCCGCCTCACCGCCTGGGAACTGCGGCAGGCCGGCATCCCGTACCGCGTGCAGACCGACGGCGCCGCGCCGAGCACGATCCTGCGCGGGCTGGTCGACGTGGCCGTCATCGGCGCCGACCGGATCGCGGCGAACGGCGACACCGCCAACAAGATCGGCTCCCTCGGGGTGGCGCTGGCCTGCGCCGACGCGGGCATCCCGTTCGTCGTCGCGGCGCCCTGGAGCACCGTCGACCCGGCCACGCCGACCGGGGCGGGCATCCCGATCGAGGAGCGCGCCGCCGGCGAGGTCCTGGACGGCGCCGCCCCCGACGGCGCCCGCGCGTTCAACCCGGCGTTCGACGTCACCCCGGCCCGGCTGGTCACGGCGCTGGTCACGGAGACCGGTGTGCTGGAGGTGTCGGCGGGTAGGACACCGCTCGCCTGACAGACAGGAGCCTCCGATGGGACTCACCGTCGCCGTGACCGGCCCCACCGGCGAGATAGGCACCTCGGTGGTCCGCGCCCTGGAACGCGACGGCCGCGTCGAGCGCGTCCTGGGCATGGCCCGGCGCCCGTTCGACCCGGCCTCGCGCGGCTGGACCAAGACCGAGTACCGGCGGGGCGACATCCTCGATCGCCCCGCCGTCGACGCCCTGGTCGCCGCCGCGGACGTCGTCGTCCACCTGGCGTACGTCATCGTGGGCTCCCGCGAGGAGAGCGAACGGATCAACCTGTCCGGCACCCGCAACGTCTTCGAGGCCACCGCGTCTGCCGCCCGTCCCGGACGCCTCGTCTACACCTCCTCCGTCGCCGCGTACGGCTACCACAAGGACAACCCCAGCCCCATCACCGAGGACGTCCCGCCCCGCGGCTCGCCCGAGCACTACTACTCGGCCCAGAAGGCCGCCTGCGAACGCCTCCTGGCAGAGACCACGGCCGGCCTGGAGACCTACGTCCTGCGCCCCTGCGTCGTCGTGGGGCCCGAGGCCACCGTCCTGCTGCGCAACATGCCCTGGGAGCAGGCCGCCCGGCGCGTCCCCGAACCCCTCCGCCGCCTGCTCGGCGCCGTCCCCGGCCTGCACCCCGTACTGCCCGACCCCGGCACCCGCTTCCAGCTCGTCCACCAGGACGACGTGGCGGCCGCCGCCACCGCGGCCGTCACCGCCGCCGGCCCGCCCGGAGCGTACAACCTGGCCGGCGACGGCGAGATCACCGTCACGGACTTCGCCCGCGCCATCGGCGCCTACGCCGTCCCCGTCCCCGGCGAGCTGGTCGGCCTCACGGCCGAACTCGTCGACGCCCTCCCCGCCATGCCCGCCCAGGCGGAATGGATCCACGCCGTCCGCCACCCGATGACGGTCGACACCACCAAGGCCCGCCGGGACCTCCACTGGACCCCCGCCCACACCACCCGCGAGGCCCTCCACACCATGGCCCGGCGCTAAGGCGGGCCGCCGCCGAGACGGATCACTGATCTCGTTGCCGTCCGGGGCCCGGCCGCTACCGGCTCCGGCGGCGGCGGAAGCTCATCACCCCTGCATCACCCCATCACCCCCCCGCATCGCGCCGCGCCGTCGGTATCGGGGCGGCCCTTCTCGTAGGTCGTGAGGGACGAGGCCAGGCCCAGCGGGGCCAGGAGGAGTTCGGTGATCAGGGCTCTCCAGGCGTAGTAGGTGTTGACGGCCCTGGTCGCGTAGACGCAGGGGAGGTTGACGAGGATGCGCCGGTACGGGATGCCGCGGCGGTGGGCGGCGTAGAGGAGCGGCGGCGCCAGGAGGAGCAGTTCGGTGGCGGCCCACCAGGCGAGGGCCTCCGCAAGGGGAAGGTGCCAGGCGTACGTGAGCAGGACGGGGGTGATCCACCAGAGGGGGGCCAGCAGGATCTCCGGGACGGCCAGGCCGACCCAGAGTGCCAGGAGGGGCTTGCGGACGAGCAGGCGCGGAAGGTGGAGGCGGACGTTCTGGAAGAAGCCGGCCATCCAGCGGCGGACCTGCCTCCGGAGGTAGGGGAGGGTCTCGGGGTCGGCGGCCCAGGCGACGGCGTCGCCGACGTAGCGGGCCCGGTGGCCGGCGATCTGGGCCGTCCAGGTGAGGTCCATGCCGAGATCTTCATCGCCGGCCCCGGGCCGCGCGGACGGTCAGGGTGAGGAGCCAGACGGCGATGTAGACGAGCGCGCTGATGCCGGGTACCGGTCCGGGCATTTCGTTCCCCTTTCTCGAATGCGATGCCAGGCCATCGTCGGATTCGCGGGCCGCGCGGGCCCAGGGGGTCCGGGAATTGTGGATAACCTCGCCGCCCGCGGGCTCGGCGCCTTTCCGGAAGTGTCGGCGGTGATGCGTAGAATCTGGCGGCATGGCGGAGCTGGAGGCGGTTCTCGAACGGGTCACGTACGCGAACGAGGACACCGGCTACACCGTGGCGCGGGTGGCGACGGAGCGGAGCGGCGGCGATCTGCTGACCGTGGTGGGGGCGCTGCTGGGGGCGCAGGTCGGGGAGAGCCTGCGGCTGACCGGGCGCTGGCGGTCGCACCCCAAGTACGGGCGCCAGTTCGAAGTCGAGTCGTACACGACCGTGCTGCCCGCGACCGTGCAGGGCATCAGGCGCTACCTCGGCTCCGGGATGATCAAGGGGATCGGGCCGGTGATGGCCGACCGGATGGTGTCCCACTTCGGCACCGACATCCTGCGCGTCATCGAGGAGGAGCCCGGGCGGCTGGTCGAGGTGCAGGGGCTCGGGCCCAAGCGCACCAAGCGGATCGGGGAGGCCTGGGAGGAGCAGAAGGCCATCAAGGAGGTCATGGTCTTCCTCCAGGGGGTCGGCGTGTCGACCTCGCTGGCCGTGCGCATCTACAAGCAGTACGGGGACGCCTCGGTCGACACCGTGCGGCGGGAGCCCTACCGGCTGGCCGCCGACGTGTGGGGCATCGGGTTCAAGACCGCCGACACGATCGCGCAGGCGGTGGGCATCCCGCACGACAGCCCGGAACGCGTCAAGGCGGGGTTGCAGTACACGCTGTCGGAGGCGGCCGACGACGGGCACTGCTTCCTGCCCGAACCGAACCTGGTCACGGCGGCGGAGAAGATCCTGGGGGTCGGCAGGGAGCTGATCGCCCCCGCGCTGGACGAGCTGGTCCAGGAGGAGGGCGTCGTACGGGAGCAGGTGCCGGGCAGTGACGACACTACGGTCCCGGCCGTGTACCTGGTGCCGTTCCATAGGGCGGAGCGTTCGCTCGCGTACGGGCTGCGCGAGCTGCTGGACGCCGGGCACGACCGTCTGAAGGCGTTCGCCGACGTCGACTGGGACAGGGCGCTGGCGTGGCTGCGGCAGAAGACGGGCGCGGACCTGGCGCCCGAGCAGGAGGAGGCCGTCCGGCTGGCGCTGACCTCGAAGGTCGCGGTGCTGACGGGCGGCCCCGGCTGCGGCAAGAGCTTCACCGTGCGGTCGATCGTGGAGCTGGCGGCGGCGAAGAAGGCCAGGATCGTGCTGGTGGCGCCGACGGGGCGGGCGGCCAAGCGGCTGGCGGAGCTGACCGGGCACGAGGCCGCGACCGTGCACCGGCTGCTGCAACTCCAGCCGGGCGGGGACGCCAAGTTCGATCTCGACAACCCGCTGGACGCCGACCTGGTGGTGGTCGACGAGAGCTCGATGGTCGATCTGATCCTGGCGAACAAGCTGGTCAAGGCGGTTCCGCGCGGTGCCCACCTGCTGCTGGTGGGCGATGTCGACCAGCTGCCCTCGGTGGGCGCCGGGGAAGTGCTGGCCGATCTGCTGGCGGCCGAGGCGGTGCCCCGGGTACGGCTGACGAAGATCTTCCGGCAGGCGCAGGAGTCGGGGATCGTGGTGAACGCGCACCGGGTGAATTCCGGCGAGCATCCTCATACCAAGGGTTATCCGGATTTCTTTTTGTTCCCGTGCGATGAGCCCGAGCCGACGGCCGAATTGACGGTGGACGTCGTCGCCAACCGGATTCCGCGCAGATTCGGTATCGATCCGCGCCGCGACGTCCAGGTGCTGGCGCCCATGCACCGGGGGCCGGCGGGGGCGGGCGCCCTCAACGGCCTGCTGCAGGAGGCGCTGACGCCGCACGCCGAGGACCGGCCCGAACGCCGGTACGGCGGCCGCGTGTTCCGGGTGGGCGACAAGGTCACCCAGCTCCGCAACAACTACGACAAGGGCGAGGCCGGCGTCTTCAACGGAACGGTCGGCGTCGTCACGTCCGTCTCCCTGGAGGAGCACTCGCTGACGGTGCGGACCGACGAGGACGAGAGCATCGACTACGCGTTCGACGAGCTGGACGAACTGGCGCACGCCTACGCCATCACCATCCACCGTTCGCAGGGCAGCGAGTATCCGGCCGTCGTCATACCGCTCACCACCAGCGCGTGGATGATGCTGCGGCGCAACCTGCTCTACACGGGCATCACGCGGGCGAAGAAGCTCGTCGTCCTGGTCGGCTCGCGCCGGGCGCTGGCGGCCGCCGTGCGCACCGCCGGGGCGGGGCGCAGGCATACGGCGCTGACGCACCGCCTGGACTCATCCCTTGAGGGACAGGCGGTCCAGGCGTAGGCCGGTGAACGGGTCCGCCGTGACGCCGCGCACGCGCTCGGACCACACGAAGTGGTCGTGGGCCGACCACAGGGGCATCGTCGCCATGTCGCGCAGCAGGGCCGACTCCGCGAGCCGTGCGGGGATCACGCCGTTCTCGGGCGACGGCGCGCGCTCGGCCTGAGTGATCAGGCCGGAGAAGTAGCCGTCCGACTGCCCGCCGCCCGTCTCCAGGAGGGGGCGCAGGGCTCCCACCGGCGCGGGGTAGGGGGCGGTCGAGTGGACGACGAAGGGGCCGTCCACCCTGCGCTCGTCCAGCGCCGTGCGCAGATCGGCGGGCTCCACGGGACGCGGTTGCACGTCGATGGTCAGCCCCTTGCGCAGCTGCTCCGCGAGAGCCTCCACCCAAGGGGAGTCGGCGGGGGAGTGCCAGAGGGTGAGCGTTCCCTTGAAGCCTCCGGCGTCGGTCCACGCGGCGCCGGCGGCCTTCGCGTCGTGCACGCACAGGCGGCACTGGCCCTCGCGGCTCCCGAACCGGATCCCGGGAGGGATCAGGGAGTTCGCGGGAGTCGCCTGATGCCCCAGCGCGCCCTCGGTCACGGCGTTCCGGTCGATGGCCATGGACAGGGCCTGCCGGATGGCGGGAGTGAAGCGCTCTTCCCATGAAGGGAACGCCAGATACGTCATGGTCCGGCCGGGCAGGGTCAGGTGCCGGCCGCGGAACTCGCCGTCCATCGTCTCGTGCCTGTCGGCGGGGACGGCCGTCGCGACGTCCAGGTCCTCGAGCTCGACGGCGGCGTACTGCTTCGCCGCGTCCGGCATCGCCTTCACGGCGACGGCGCGGGCGCCGGGCCGTTCGAGAACGGTCTCCTTCGGCCCGTGCGCACCGACCTTGAACGGGCCGTTGCCGACAGGGCGCCGCCCGTACGACGCCCAATCGCGCGAACGGAGGACGCCGTCGGGCATCGGCAGGAAAGCGGGGTCGCCCAGCAGGGAGGGGAAGCCGTTGAGGGGCTCGTCCAGGGTCACCTCGAAGGTGCGGTCGTCCTTCACGGCGAGGCCGCCGATCTCGTCGCCGCGCGGCGTCGCGCCCTTCACCCGGGCGACGTCGGTGAGCATCGGCGCGCCGTGCCAGCCTTCGCGGACGACCGCCGTCCACGCCTCGGTGAACGAGCGCGCGGTGACGGGCGTGCCGTCGTGGAACCGCCCGCCCTGCCGCAGCCGCACGGTCCACACCCGCCGGTCGTCGGAGGTGACGGACTCCGCGGCGGCCATGACGGGGGAGCCGGTCCGGAGGTCGTACGTCACCAGCCCGGTCCAGACGGCGCCGGCGATCATCCGGCCGGTGGCGTCCCGGACGTCGCCGGGGACGAGCGTGGCGGCCGGCGCGGCGCCGACCGTGAGCCGCGGATCGCCGGGATCCCGCATGGCCTTCATGGCGGCCACCGGCGCCACCAGCATCACCACGGCCCCGGCGACCAGGGCGGCGGTGCGCGTGACGCTGTTCAAGGGCGGCTCCCCGGCAGGCGTTCCTCCGACGCCGGTGAGGGTACGACACCGTCGGCCGGATCCGGAAGGGCGCCGGGCGGCGGCGCCCGGGCGCGGCTCCGTGACCTGCGACGGCGGTGCCTGACCACAGCCGGAGGCCGGTTGTTTTGTGAGTCATCGACGATTGATCACGAACGTCGCACGGTTCACACTTGGCTCGGCGATGTCCGCCCGACCGTTTCCGCTTCCGTGGAGGTACGCGATGCACTCGCGCACGACGCTCCCCCGCACCCGGGCCGGGCGGCTGCTGTTCGGCCCGGTCGTGATCGCGTCGGCGGCGGTGGTCGCGGCGGCCGGAGTGGCATGGGCATGCCCTCCCGAGCCCGGAAACCAGAGCACGCGGGCGAACGGCGTCGCCCAGGCCCAGAGCGAGGGCCGCGACCTCGGAGCCCATTCAGGGCACGCTCCGCGCTCGTCCGGCAAGGCGGCCAAGGACGATCCCGGCGCCATCAAGGGCGTCCGGCACGTCGGCAACGTGCCGGCCCCCAAGGAGTCCACCTCGCTGGTCTTCATGGACTACGGCAAGGGGCCGAACAAGCGCACCATCATGTACGTGACGGGGCGGTTCGGCATGAAGGGGTACGACATCACCGCCGACCCCCGCAACCCCAAGCTGGTGGGCACGTTCGACCTGCCCGGCTACTGGCAGGGCGAGGACACCGAGGCCGACCACAAGCGAAAGATCATCTACCTGTCCCGCGACCCCAGGGCGTTCGGCGGCAACACCGACACCGGCGAGTCGGGCGTGTACGTGATCGACGTGTCCAGGCCGGAGAGTCCCCGGCAGATCGCCTACCAGGTGATCCCGGCCGGGCACACCACGTCGTGCGTCAACGACTGCCGCTACCTGTGGACCGGCGGCCCGGCCAAGGCGGAGTGGATGCCCGCCGACTGGGGCGGCCGCCCCGTCTGGGTCACGGACGTGCGCGACCCGCGCAAGCCCAAGGTCTTCAAGAAGCCCATCGACACGGGCCGCAACGACGGCAAGACCGACTACACCCACGACATCCAGGTCGACTCCAGCGGTATCGCCTGGGCGTCGGGGCGCGGCGGCGTCCGCGGCTACCACACCAGCGGCCGCCACTACGACCCGGTGAAGAAGCGCCACCGCGTCGCCACCGCGTGGGACCCCGTGCCCTACGCGGGCGGCGGCATCGACGAGGCCAGCACCAACTCCTCGTTCATGCACAACAGCTTCCGCGCGGTGGGCCGCACCCGGGACCAGGGCCCGGACCCGCGCAAGTGGGGCGACGGGCAGACGCTCATCGTCACCGAGGAGACCTTCAACGACGGATGCGCCAACGACGGCCTGCTCGTCATCGCCTCCCTCAAGGGCTCCTACGGCGGCCAGGGCTGGCGCTCGACGCCGGAGAAGCCGTTCCGCCTGCGCACCCTGGGGACGTGGAGCGTCGCGGGCCAGGAGGGCACCAGGCCCGGCGCGGAGGAGTGCTCGGCGCACTACTTCGACATCAAGGACGGCGTGCTGGCGCACGCGTTCTACAACCAGGGCACCCGGTTCATCGACGTCCGCGACCCCACGAACCCGCGCCAGATCGCCTACTTCCGGCCCGCCGACGCCCACACCTGGGCCTCCTACTACCACGGCGGCCGCATCTACGTGGCCGACCACAACCGGGGAATCGACATTCTCGAGCCCACCTTCCGTTAGGCGGACGAAGTGCCCTCTGTCAGCTCGCGCACGGTCCGCTCCCTCGCGGCCGGGTTCTCCGTCCTCGCCCTCTCAGCGGGCGTGCTGAGCGTTCCGGCGAACGCCGCCCCGCCGGCCGCCGCCCTCCCCTCCGTGCAGCAGGGGCAGGAGGGCGTGCGCCTGCACACCAACGCGGAGCTGGCGCGCGCCCTCAAGCGCATCGAGCGCGCCTCCCATGGACGCGTACACGTGCGCAGCATCGGGACGAGCAACCAGGGGCGCCCGATCTGGTTCGCCACGGTCGGCACCGGCTCGACACGGCTGATGTACGTGACGCAGCAGCACGGCGACGAGCCGCTCGCCACGGAGTCGGCACTGGACGCCCTGCGCACCCTGGGGCTGAAGAACGACCGGGCCTCCCGCCATCTGCGCTCCAGGGTGACCCTGGGCATCGTCGTACGGGCCAACCCGGACGGCCACCACCACCAGTGGCGCTACAACTACGACCCGGGTGCGCGGCCGGAGTACGGGGAGCCCGGCAAGGGCTACGACATCAACCGCTACCACGACCCCGCCGTACGGCCCGAGGACAACCCGGTGCCCGAGGCGGCGGCGATCCAGCGCCGGTACGAGTCGTTCCGGCCGGCCGTCATGGTCGATTACCACATGCAGGGCCGGTACGCTTTCCCGCCGCCGGACGGCAGGGAGATCACGACCTCCATCCTGTGGCCGACCAACCCGGCCGTGCCCGCCGCCGCGCTCAAGCGCTCCAAGCAGGTCGGCGTACGCGTGTACGACGCATTCACCAAGGCTGGCGCTGTCGTGTCCCAGTACCCGGGCGGCTCCTACGAGGGGATCGCGCGCAACGCCTACGGGCTGCGCGGCGGAGGGTCGCTGCTCGTGGAGCTGAGCGCGCTGCCTCCGGAACGGGAGCGCTTCCAGGTCCGTACGGCCTACGTCTCCATGGTGGACCTCGTGCACGCCGCGGCGGCGGGGACGCTTGACCGCATCGACCCGGCCCGCGCCGACCGGATCCCGCCGCGCGGCCCCTCGCTGCCCGATGACGGCAGCGCGTCCTCCAAGGCGGCCCAGGACCACGACCACGAGGACGCCGCTTAAGAGGGGGAGCCCTAAGGGGCGTCCCGCTTGCGCGCGCGAAAGGCGGCGACGTTCGTGCGGTTGGCGCACGCCTCCGAGCAGAAGCGCCGCCGCCCGGCGCGCGAGGTGTCGGCGTAGACGCGGTCACAGCCCTCCGCGGCGCACACGCCCGTACGGCTCAGCCCGTACTTGCAGACCAGCTCCGACAGGTTCATCAGCGTGGTCGCGCGGAAGCGGTGCGGCAGGTCCGCCGACGGCGGCGCGTAGTGGATGTGCAGCCCGGCCGGATCGTCGTGGTCGGCCAGGTGCGGATGCATCGGGACCTGGAGCAGCAGCCCGTTCAGCAGTCCCACGGCCTCTTCGAGCTCGGTCGCCTCGAAGAACGGCCGCAGCGTGCGGCCCCACTCGCGGAAGGCGTCCGCGTGCCGCGGCTCGAACTGGCGCCAGAAGAACCCGCACTCGCGCAGCAGCGCGCGCAGCGCGTCCTCCGAGTCCCTCGTGTTCTCCGAGTCCTCCGGGTGGTCCGCGTCGTTCCCGGCCTGGCCGGTGACGGCGTTCACCAGCGCGACCGCGGCGGCCACGCCGTGACTCCTGTATCCGGTGATCTGCATTGCCCCGGCTCCCGCACGATGTCATGATGTAACCGTCATATTAGTAAGAAGCCTTACGTCCGGCCAGTGGAGACGGAAAACGATGGTGGACGAGTGCCCGCGCTGCGGTTGGCCCCAGTCCGAGATCTATCAGGTGCTGTCCCGCCATCTCACCTCCACCGGCGTCGTCACCTACACCCGCTGCGCGTGCGGGGCGGTCCAGATGCGGCTCCAGCCGTACGACGCCGGCCACGTCGTGACCGCCTCCGAGCCCCGGTGCGGGGGCTCGTGAGCGGCCGGGCGGCGACGGACCGGAATCGCCGGTATTGAGGTCTTGCCGCGACCGTCTCCCTGACGGATCATGCAGGCAGCCGAGGAAGTCGGGGGTCCGTTCAACGGGAGGCGTCCCATGGCCGATCCCACCTCTGACGAACCGCCGGCGTCCGCCGCAAAACTGCACAAGATCGGGGTCAGCAGGCCCGATCTGCCGGTCACCGACCTCCCCACCCCGGAGGAGGTCTTCGGCGTACGCCGGATCGGTCCACGCGAGCTGTTCATGTACGCGCTCGGCCCGAGCCTCATCGCGCTCGGCATCTCCATCGGGAGCGGCGAGTGGCTGCTCGGCCCCCAGGCGGTCGGCCAGTTCGGCTTCGAGGGCGTCGGCTGGGTCATCGTCGTGTCCGCCGTACTCCAGACGCTCTACAACATCGAGTGCTCGCGGTACGTGATGGCCACCGGCGAGGTGCCGGTCGTCGGCTGGGGCCGGGTGCCGCCCGGCTGGTTCCTGTGGGTGCCGCTGTCGGTCTTCGTCGTCATCTTCGCGTTCATCGCGGGCGGCTGGGCCGCCTCCGCGGGGCAGGGGATGTACGCGCTGGTCCACGGCGAGATCCCGGCCAAGGACGCCGAGGAGCCCAGGATCTGGGCGATCGTGCTGCTGCTCGTGGTCTTCGCCATCACCGCGGGCGCCCGCCGGATCTCGCGGGCGCTGGAGCTCGCCAACTGGGTCATGATCGGCGCGATCCTGATCGGGCTGGTGCTGCTGTGCCTGTTCGTGGTGCCGTTCGGCCTCTGGTGGGAGGGGATCAAGGGCTTCGTCACGCCCGCCGCGCCACCGGAGGGGATCACCGCCACGCAGATCGGCGGCCTGGCCGGGTTCACCGCGCTCGCGTCCGGCCTCAACTGGTACGTGATGGGGCACTACCGGGACAAGGGCTACGGGATGGGGCATCGGGTCGGCTTCATCTCCGGCATGCGCGGCGAGCGGGTCAAGGTGCTCGCCAGCGGCGTCACGTTCCCCGACGACCCGAAGAACCGGGCGCTCTGGAAGCGCTGGTACCGGCTGCTGCTGACCGACATGTGGGGCATCTTCTTCGCCGGCGCGATGATCGGGATGCTGCTGCCGACGATCCTCATGGCCCGCGCGGTCGAGCTCAGCGGCACCAAGCCGACCCAGGCCGACGTGCCGACGTTCGTGGCGAGCGCGCTCGGCGAGGAGTACGGCCGCTGGCTGTTCTACGCGGCCCTGGTACTGGGCGTGCTCATCCTGTTCACCACGCAGCTGGGCATCTTCGAGGCGATGGTGCGGGTCACCACCGACGCCGCGCACGCCACCAGCCCCCGGCTGAGGGCGCTCCTGGAGGGCGACCCGCGGCGCTTCTACTACCCGTTCATGCTGGTCCTGCTGGTGATCATCGCGATCATCCTGCATCTGGCGCTGCCCGTCAGCCTGGTCCAGTGGTCGGCCAACATGTCCAACCTGGGAGCGCTGGCCTTCCCGTTCATGCTCATGTACCTGAACGCGAAGCTGCCGCGCCCCGCCCGGCCGCGGGCCTGGCACCACGTCATCCTGGTGCTGAACTTCCTGTTCTTCGGGTTCTTCTTCGTCAACTTCGTCGCGGACTTCGTCGGCGACCCGCTCGTCACGTTCTGACGCGCCGCGCCGGGCCGCCGCCCGCGGGCGTCAGTGGCGCCAGCGGGTGGCGGCGGTGATCTCCTCCGGGGTCGAGCCCTCGAACAGCGCGGCCTCGCCCCGCCGCACGACCGCCACGGTGTCGATGAAGGCGTCACCGAAGCGCGCCCGCATCATCGGGTCCTTCTCGAACGCGGCGACCGCCTCCTCCAGGGAGGCCGGCAGCGCGCGGATGCCGCGCCGGGCGCGCTCGTCCGCGTCCATCAGGGCCGGATCGACGTCGTTCACGGGCTCGGGCAGCACGCCGCCGGACTCCACGCCCGCATGCCCGGCCGCGAGCAGCGCCGCCAGGGCGAGATAGGGGTTGGCGGCGCCGTCGAAGCACTTCACCTCCAGGTTGGCCGACACGGCGCGAAACCCGGCGGGCCCCTGGACGAAGCGCAGCGCCGCCTCCCTGTTCTCCAGCCCCCAGCAGGCGAACACGCCCGCCCAGTGGGACGGGATGAGGCGCAGGTAGCTCGCCACGGAGGGCGCACCGATCGCGAGCAGCGCCGGCAGGTGCTCCAGGATCCCGGCGGCGAACGACTCGCCCGCACGCGTCATCCCGAACGGGCCGTCCCCGCCCGCCATCAGGTTGACCCGCTTGCCGGGCGACTCCTCGCGCCACAGGCTCAGATGGACGTGGCCGCCGTTCCCGACCGAATCGGCCGTCACCTTGGGGGAGAAGGACGCCGACAGCCCGTGCCGGAGCGAGACCGCGCGGATCACCGTCCGTACCAGGACCAGCGCGTCCGCCGCGCTCAGCGGGTCGTCGCAGGCCACCGACAGCTCCATCTGGCCCGCCGCGTACTCGGGATGGATCTGCACCACGGCGACGTCGCTCGCCTCAAGGGCGCGCAGCACGTCGCGCAGGTAGTCGGACAGTTCGGCGAGCCGTGTCATCCCGTAGGCGGGACCCTTGCAGGCGGGGGAGAAGTCCTCGCCGTCCCCCTTGGAGACCGCCCATTCGACCTCGAACGCGGCCAGCACCTTCAGTCCCTCGGCCGCCAGCCGGTCGACCTCCCTGCCGAGGAGCCACCTGGCGTCGATCGGGTGCGGCGCGCCCTCCTGCGTGAACCGCTCGGCCGGCGCCCACGCCCATCCGGGCATCGCCGCCAGCGGGACGAGCCGGTCCAGAACGGGATGCAGCCGCAGATCCCCGGCGGGCCCGCCCGCGTACTCGCCGGACACGATCGAGTCGTCGACGAGGAACGCGTCGAACACCGGCGACATGCCGACGCCCCATTCGGCGGCGTCGATGAGCCGGTTGAACGGCACAGCCTTCGTCCTGGTGATGCCGCTGGTGTCGACCCACGTCAGCGCGACCGCCGCGAGGTCGTCGGCCGGGGGATCGGCGACGACGGCGAGAGCGGCCTCCCTGCGCCGCGCCCGCTCGGTGCCATCAAGAGCCTGAACCATCTGCTTCACGGTGAACGCTCCCAACCCGGGGGTTACGGCGGCGGAGACGACGGTAACGGCATCGTAGGAAGGCGGCCGTGTCGTTGCACGTAGGAGCGCGAATGCTTGACGAAATCGAGTCACTGCGGCTGGTCGACCACCACTGCCACGGAGTGCTCCAGCGCGATCTCGACCAGGACGGCCTCGCCGGGCGGCTGACCGAGACGTCCTCCCTCGGCCCGCTGGGAGGCGGCCTGTTCGACACGCGGATCGGGTTCGCGCTGCGGCGCTGGTGCGCGCCCGTACTGGACCTGGAGGCCCACGCCTCTCCGGCCGACTACGTCGCGCGCCGCGCCGAGCTGGGCGTCACCGAGGTCGGCCGCCGCTTCCTCGGCGGCGCCGGCCTGGACGACCTCTGCGTCGACACCGGCTTCACCCCCGAACCGCTCCTGGAGCCGGCCGAGCTGGGCAGGCTGGCCGGGGCCCGCGGGCACCAGATCGTACGGCTGGAGGACCTCGCGGAGAAGGCCGTCGCCGAGGGCGTGGGCGCGGACGCGTTCGCCCGCGAGGTACGCGCCCGCCTCGACGCGCGGATCGGGGACGCGGTGGGGTTCAAGTCGGTCGCCGCCTACCGCGCGGGCCTGGACCTTTCCGGCGAACGACCCTCGGCGGCCGAGACCAGGGCCGCGGCGGAGCGCCTGCACCGCGAGGCCGACCGCGCCATGGCCGGCGGCCGGTCCCTGCCCCGCCTCTCGGACGAGACGCTCCACCGCTTCCTGGTGTGGGCCGCCGCCGAGTACGGGCTGCCCATCCAGTTCCACGTGGGGTACGGCGATTCCGACATCGACCTGCACAGGACCGACCCGTCGCTGCTGACCCCGCTCCTGCGGGAACTCGAACCGGCGGGCGTACCGGTCATGCTGCTGCACAACTACCCCTACCAGCGGCAGGCGGGCTACCTGGCCCAGGTCTTCGAGAACGTCTTCGTGGACGTCAGCCTGGCCACGCACAACCTGGGCCACCGCGCGCCGGTCCTCCTGGCCGAGCTCATGGAACTGGCGCCGTTCGGCAAGGTGCTGTACGCGTCGGACGCGTTCGCGCTCCCCGAGCTGTACTACCTCGGCGCGCTGCTCTTCAGGAGAGCGCTGGCGCACGTACTGGGCGAAGGCGTCGACGACGGTGCGTGGACACAGACGGACGCCTCACGCATCGCGCGGCTCATCACCGCCGGAAACGCCCGGCGTGTTTACCGGCTCGGCGAGCACCTCTAGGAGAGGGCGGCCCGGACCTCGTCCGGCACCGGAACGGTCACGGGCGGCTCGTGCGCCCCCGGCTTGACGCTGATGAACACGAACTCGGCCGTCCCGACGGGCCTGCCCTCCACCGACAGCCGGACGCGCACGTCGAACGAGCTCCGCCCCCAGCGGGTCACCTCGGGCCGCATCTCGACCACCTCGCGCATCCGCGCGGGCGCGTCCCACTCCAGCGAGGCCTTTTTGACCATGTAGTCGAACTCCTCGTGGAAGTGCCGCCCCAGCCTTTCCTGGAGCCACATGTCCATCGTGTCGTCGAGATAGACGAAGTAGTTCGAGTTGAATACGACGCCTTGCATGTCGCAGTCGCTGTAGCGGACCCGGATCCGGTGCGTGAATGCTTCGCTCTGCTCATCGGCCACGGAGCAGACTCTAATGAAATCCACCGAATTCCGGGCGGAACGGAATCCTGTCGGTGGGCTGCCGTACCTTATGGCGGCATGAGCAGCGCACCCTCCGCGCCGGCCGGCGCCGCCTTCCCCGAGGAGCAGGTCCTGACCATGCCCGCGGCCTGGCGGAGCCGCGTGCACCCCCGGCGCGGGGGCCGTGCCGTCCCGGCGGTCGCGATCGAGGAGACCCCCCCTGCCGAGCTCGCCTCCCTGGCCCGCGAGGATGCCGAGATCACGGCGCTGGAGACCGCCCTGACCTCGCCCGACAGCGAGGCTGACGCGGTCGAGGCGGCCTGCGCGTTCCTGGACGGCCACCGCGTCCCGCTGGGTGCGGCCGTGGTCGCGAGCGTCCGGGTCGGCGGGACGGGCGCCGGCTACGACCGGCTCTTCGAGCGCCATGTCGACGCCTGGATCGCCGAGCACGGCCTGGTCTTCGCCGCCCGCGCCTACGCGGAGTACGCCCGGCTCGCCGTCAGCGGCCAGTACCGCGGCTACAAGTACCGCCACCTCGATCCCAACGCGATCCGGTTCGCCGACCCCGACGAGGACTCGTACCGCCTCTGGCAGACCCGGCATGTGGGGCGCAAGCTGCGCGCGCTCCTCGCGGCGGCGGGCGACGACGAGTACGAGAACGCCGTCAAGCTCCTGGCCGACCACCGGCTCTCCCCCTACCAGCAGGCCATGGTGTCCTACCTCGTCCCCACCCGGCAGGACTGGGTCGACGAGTGCTGCACCACGTTCGCGCCGGGAGCGCCCACCTACAGCGGCTGGCTGCTGTGGGCCTCGCTGGGCACCCCCGAGCAGGCCGTGTCGCTGAACGGCCGGTTGCGCCTCGGCTACGGGGAGGCGGCGGTCGACATCCTCGCCACCATCCTCGACGGCGCCGGCCCGGCCATCGCGCCGGCGCTGCTGGAGGCGCTCGGCACCGGCACGCTGGACGCCCGCACGCGCAAGCTCTTCCTCCAGGTCCTGACCCTGCTGCCGACCGACGAGGCATTCCAGGGCCTGCTGGACCGGATCGGCGACCGCTACGTGCTTCCCGCCGTGGCGTCGGCGGCGGGCCGGTTCCCCGCCCGCGCGCTGCGGCTGCTCGCACCGGCCTCCGCCGAGACGTCCAAGGCCGCGCGGCTGGCGGCCGAGACGCTGCGCGCGCACCTGCCGGCCCATCCGGACGTCACGGCGCGGGTGCTGCCGGCGATGCCCGCCGCCGATCGCGCGGTGGTCGAGCCGCTCGCCGCCTCCCTGGAACGGCGGGCCGAGGCCCCCGCCGCGACGCTGCCGCCGCTGCTGACCGCCCCGCCCTGGACCCGCCGCCGCAAGGCGGCCGAACCACCGGTCATCACCGGCCTCGAACCGCCCGACCGGCGCTCGGCGGTGTGGGAGCCCGGCGAGCGGGACGCCTGGAGCACCGAGGGGCGCGGCCGATGGCACCAGCGCGCCGATGCCGACGAGCTGATCGGGAAGCTCACCACGCTGCCCCCGTACCAGCAGGCCGCGCTCCTCCTGGAGGCGTCCGCGGAACGCGTCGTCCCGCTTCTGGAGACGTGGGTCCCCCCGGACATGTGGTACGTCGGCCACCGCATCCGCCCGATCGTCGCGCGGTTCGGGCTCGACGCGCTGCCCCTCGCGCTCAGGACGGCCCGGGCCAACCCGGCGAGCTGGGGCGGCTGCCTGCTGCCGTTCCTGGACCCGGAGGTCGCCGCGCTCCAGGCGAACTGGCTGACGCGCCTCAAGACCGCCCGCGGGCACGCCGCCGCCTGGTTCGGGCGGCACGGCGCGGAGGCCGTGCCGATGCTGCTGCCGGCCGCCCTGGGCGGGCCGGGCGCCGAACGCGCCGGCGCCGAGGGGGCCCTCCGCCACCTCGCCGCCCGCCTCGGCTCCGCCGCCGTCACCGAGGCGGCCCGCCCGTACGGCGACCGGGCCGTCCGGGCGCTCGAGACGATGCTCGCCACCGACCCGCTGGAGGTGCTGCCCGCCCGCGTCCCGAAGGCCCCCGCCTGGGCCGACACCCGCCTCCTCCCGCAGATCCTCCTCCGCGACCGGGACGAGGCCCTGCCCGCCGAGTCCGCCGGCCACCTGCTGACCATGCTCGCGATGTCGAGGCCCGACGGCGTCTACCCGGGCGTACCGATCGTCCGCGACCTGTGCGACCCGGCGTCGCTGGCCGAGTTCTCCTGGTCCCTCTTCCGCCGCTGGCGGGCGCACGACGCGCCCGCCAAGGACGGCTGGGTCCTGACCCAGCTCGGCCTGCTCGGCGACGACGAGACGGTACGGCGGCTGGCCCCGCTGATCCGCGCCTGGCCGGGCGAGGGCGGCCACACCCGGGCGGTCCAGGGCCTCGACGTGCTCGCCGCCATCGGCACCGACGTCGCCCTGACGCACCTGCACGCGATCTCGTCGAAGGTCAAGTTCAAGGGCCTCAGGACGCGCGCCCAGGAGAAGATCGAAGAGGTCGCCGCGCGGCTGGAGCTCACCCCCGAGCAGCTCGCCGACCGCCTCGTCCCCGACTTCGGCCTCGACGCCCGCGGCGGCCTGACCCTCGACTACGGCCCCCGCCGCTTCACGGTCGCGTTCGACGAGCAGCTCGGCCCGTACGTCCTGGACGAGAACGGCAAGCGCCGCAGGGACCTCCCCAAACCCGGCGCCAAGGACGACCCCGGCCTGGCACCTGCGGCGTACAAGACCTACACGGCCCTGAAGAAGGACGTCCGCACGGTCGCGGCCGACCAGATCGCCCGCCTGGAGACCGCCATGGTCACCGGCCGCCGGTGGCCCCTGGCCGAATTCCAGGAGTTCTTCGTCGAGCACCCGCTTCTCTGGCACCTCGTCCGGCGCCTGGTCTGGACGGCCGAGAGCGGCGGCACCACCACGGCGTTCCGGCTCGCCGAGGACCGCACGTTCGCCGACGCCGACGACGACGCCATCACCCTCCCGCCCGACTCCACGATCTCCCTGGCCCACCCGCTGACCCTCGGCACGGCCACCGCCGCCTGGTCGGCCCTCTTCGCCGACTACGAGATCCTGCAGCCGTTCCCGCAGCTCGGCCGTACCGTCCACGAGCTGGCCGAACACGAGAGGGCCGCCGCGTCACTGCCCCGCTTCGAGGGCCTCGTGGTCCCGGTCGGCAAGGTCCTCGGCCTGACCCGCCGTGGCTGGCGCCGCGGCGAACCCCTCGACGCCGGCATCGAACCCTGGATCTCCCGCGAGATCACGCCCGGCCACCATCTCGTCATCTCCCTCGACCCGGGCATCATCGTCGGCGAGGTGGAGGAGTTCCCGGAGCAGACCCTCGAAGAGATCCGCCTGAGCGGCACTCCCGACCTCTACGGTCCGGCCCCCGGCGGCCCGGACGCCCCGCCGCTGCGCTTCGGCGACCTCCCGCCGACCTTGATCTCGGAGCTTCTCGCCGACCTGACCGACCTGGAGACCTCCGCCCTGTCCCGCTGAGCCCGCAGCCCAGCCCACGCCGTTGCCCGGACGCCGCCTGGCACACGCGGCGGCAACGCGGGAGGGGCCGTGGACGATTGAACGGGTGGCTGGACGGGCGGCGCCGGGTTGCCGGTTCGCGGTGGTGTGCACAGGTGGCAGGGGGTTCGCCAACTTGCGGCGCTTTGTCGCAGGGGTCCTCTAACGTGACGTCCCATGGAAGATCGGCTTCTCCCCGACGAGAACTCCCTGGTGATCCCGGACGCCTGGCTCCCGCTGCTGCATCCGCGGCGCGGCGGTACGGCGGTGCCGGAGGTCGCCGTTTCCGCGACGGCCCCCAAGCGGGTGGCGGCGAAGGTGCGCAAGGCGGCCGACTGGTTCGAGCGGGTGCTCGCGGCGGAGGAGAGCGAGCCGGAGCCGGTCCGGGCGGTGCGGGCCTATCTGGAAGGTGAGGCCGATCCGCTGGGCGCGGCCGCCGTGGGCACGATGATGGCGGCGCGCGAGCGATGGGACGACCCGCGCAGTGCCGTCGCGCACGTGGACGCCTGGACCGCCGAGCACGGGATCGCGTTCACCGCCGCCGCGTTCGTTCTCCTGGGCGACCTGGGGAGCGACAGGTACGGCGGCTACCGCGACGACAACTACATCCGGCTCCACCAGCAGGGGGACTACCGGACGTGGGTGCGGGTGGAGCGGCAGGCGGGCCGCAGGATCCGGACGCTGCTGGCCGCCGCCGGCGAGGACGAGCACCGGGACGCCGAGGCGCGGCTGGAGGCGCTCCGGGACACGCCGCGGCGCCGGCTGGTGGCCGCGTACCTGATGCCCCACCGGGCGGACTGGGTGGAGGAGTGCCGCGCGGCGCCGCCCGCGCGGGAGGACTGGTGGATGCTGCTGTGCTCGGCGCAGGCCCGGCATCTCGATCTTCTCGACGGCCGCGTCCCGGCGGGCTGGGCGGACGACGCGGCGGACGTGGTCGCCACCCTCGTCGAGGGCGCCGGGAACGCCGCCGCCCCCCTGATCATCGAGGAGGCGGACGGCGCGTACCGGGCCGGGCCGCCGCTGGAGGCGCTGGCGATCCTGCCGTCGGACGCCGCGTTCGGCGCTCTGCGGCGGTTCGACGCGGACGGCGACACGGCGGCCAGGGCCGCGCTGCGGGACGCGATGGAGCGCTTCCCGGTACGGACGATCCGCGTGCTGGCGCGGCGGGGCGACGAGGAGCCGCTCACCGCGCACCTGCGGCGGCACCGCGACCGGCTGGACGACCTGGACGAGGCGTCCCGCGAGGCCGCCGAGGCCCTGATCGAGGCGGATCCGCAAGTGCCGGACGCGCCCGCGGCCGAGCTGCCAGCGTTCCTGGTGGACCCGCCCTGGCTGCGGGAGGGCGCCATCGCCGAGCCGGTCGTCATCAAGGGGCTGGCGCCCCCGGCGGGTACGGCGGTGCGGTGGGCGCCCGGCGAGCGGGAGAGCTGGGCCGCCGACGCGCCGCCCGTACCCGCCGGGGGCGCCGGCTGGGACGACGAGCTGGCGGCGTTCCGGCGGGGGAGCGTTCACGCGGAGGCCGCGCGCCACGTCGCGCTGGTGGCGCCCGAGGAGCTGGTGCGGCCGCTGCTGGCGGACTGGGACCCCGTCCGGCCCTGGACGGCCGAAGACTGGATGCCGCCGATCGTGGCCAGGTTCGGGGCGGACGCGCTGCCGGCCGTCCTGCGGGTCTTCAAGCACTACCCCGCCGAGTACGCCTGGCTGCTGCTGCCGTTCCTCGACGCCCGCGTGGCCCGGCAGATGGCCGAGTGGCTGAGGCGCCGGAAGACCGGCCGCGACCTGCCGCAGGAATGGTTCGAGCGGCACGGCCTGAGCGCGGTGCCGCTGCTCGTCCCGGCGGCGCTCGGCAAGCCGGGCCCGGCGCGGCTGGACGCGGAGGCCGCGCTGCGGCTGGTCGCGTCCCGGCACGGGGACGAGCCGGTCGTACGGGCGGCGCGGGCGCACGGGGACGCGGCGGCGGACGCCGTCGAGGCGCTCCTGGCGGCCGATCCGCTGGCGGTCTTCCCGGCCGAGCTGGAGATCCCCGGCAGCTGGGCGGCCGCGCACTACTTCCCGCGGATCCTGCTGCGGGACCGGGAGCGCGCGCTGCCCCTCACCGCCACCGGCCACCTGATCACGCTGCTGGCCGTGTCCCGTCCCGGCGAGGTGCATCCCGGCGTGGACGCCGTCCGAGAGCTGTGCGATCCGGAGTCGCTGGCCGAGTTCTCGTGGGAGCTGTTCGAGGCGTGGCGCGGGGTGGGGGCGCCGGCCGCGCACGCCTGGGCGCTGCCGCAGCTCGGCTGGTTCGGCGACGACACGACCGTACGGCGGCTGACCCCGGTGGTCCGCGCGTGGCCCGGCGAGAACATGCACCACCGCGCCGTCACGGGGCTGGACGTGCTCGCCGAGATCGGCACCGACGCCGCGCTGCTGGCCCTGCACGGGATCGCCCTGAAGGCGAAGTTCGCCGCGCTGAAGGCGCGGGCGCAGGAGAAGATCGAGGACGTCGCGGAGGCCCTGGGGCTGACCGCCGAGCAGCTCGCCGACCGGCTCGTCCCGGACTTCGGCCTGGCCGCCGACGGCAGCATGGTGCTCGACTACGGGCCGCGCCGCTTCGTGGTCGGGTTCGACGAGCAGCTCAAGCCGTACGTGACCGACGAGGACGGCAAGCGGCGCAAGGCCCTCCCCAAGCCGGGCGCCAAGGACGATCAGGAGCTGGCGCCCGCCGCGTACCAGAGGTTCGCCGACCTGAAGAAGGGCGTGCGGACCATCGCCTCCGACCAGATCCGGCGCCTGGAGACGGCGATGGTGGCGGGGCGGACGTGGACGGCCGGCGAGTTCCGCGACTTCTTCTTCCGGCACCCGCTGATGTGGCACATCGCGCGCCGCTTGGTGTGGGCCGCCGAGCACGAGGGGACGCGCACGACCTTCCGCGTCGCCGAGGACCGCACGTTCGCCGACGCGGACGACGCCGGCCTCACCCTCCCGGACGGCGCCGAGATCGGCGTCCCCCATCCCGTCCTCCTCACCGAGAAGGAGCGGGCCGTGTGGGGCGAGGTGTTCGCCGACTACGAGATCCTGCAGCCGTTCCCGCAGCTGGGACGGGACGTGCACGCCTTCACCGAGGAGGAGCGCGGGTCCGGGCGGCTGGAGCGGTTCGAGGGGGTCACGGTGCCGCCGCACGCGGTCGTGAGCCTGGTCCGGCGCGGCTGGGAGCGCGGCACGGCGGAGGACAACGGCGTCGAACGGTGGATCTCCAAGCCCCTTCCCGGCGGCCTGCACGCCGTCATCGACCTCCGGTACGGCATCAACATCGGCGCCATCGAGTCCAGCGGCGACCAGACCCTCGAGTACGTCTGGATCAACGACGTGCCGACCGATTTCTGGCCGAGCAAGGGAACGCGCCACACGTTCGGCACCCTGGACGCCGTGGCCGCGTCAGAACTCTTGGCCGATCTCACCTACCTGGAAAGCAGCGCATGAACGAGAGCACCCTGACGCTTCCCGAGGCATGGCGCCGCCACCTGCACCCGCGGCGCGGCGGCACGCCCGTGCCACCGGTGAAGGTCGCCAAGCCGGCGGTGGAGAAGGCCCGCGCGTACGCGGCGGAGGCCGACGGCGCGCTGGCCGCGCTCCTCACCGGCGAGCACGGCGAACGTGACCACGCCGAGACCGCCCGGCGCCACCTGGACGGCGCGGCGGATCCGGCGGGCGCGGCCGTGGTCGCGCGGGTGGCCGCGCTCGCGTCGACGGAGGACGCGCAGGCCGTGCTGCGCACCTTCCTGGACGCCTGGGTCCTCGAACACGGCCTGGCGTTCGCGGCGGCCGCGCTGGTGCGGGCCGACTCGCTGCGGCTGTCCCGGAGGGACGGCGGTGAGCAGGGCGCCCTCATCGCCGCCGAGTACGGGACGGGAACGGTCTTCACCGGGGTCGCCCAGGGGTGCGGCCGCCGGATGCGCGGCCTGCTGGCCGCCGCCGAGCAGGTCGAGTACGACGCGGCCGTGGAGGCCCTCGCCGGGCTGCGCGACACGCCGGAACGGCGGCTGGCGGTGTCGTACCTGGTGCCGACCCGGCACGACTGGGTGCTGGAGTGCTGCCGGGAGCGGGCGTCGCTGCCGAGGTACGACAGGCAGCGAGCCACGCTGCTGGCCTGTATGGGGGACGCCGGGCACCTGGCGGCGTTCGGCTTCACCGCCTACTACTGGAACGAGGCCACGGCGGAGGCGGTCGCGACGATGACCGACGGGCTCGGCGCCGGCCTCATGCTGCCGCTCCTCAGCGAGACGTTCGACAACGTGCACGTCGACGCGGCCGACCGGCGGCGCCTCCTGGAGGCGATGGCGCTGCTGCCGACCGACGAGGCGTTCCAGGCGCTGCTGGACAGGCTCGCCCAGAAGTACGTGCGGCCCGCGCTGCTCGACGCGATGAACCGGTACCCGCGGCGGGCGCTGCGGCTGCTGGCCGCCGCCGCGGACGGGAACGAGGCGGCCAGGGAGCTGCTCGCGGGGCACCTGGCGACCCATCCCGAGACCGTCGCCGAGGAGCTGCCCGGCCTCCCGGCCGAGAGCCGCGAGCTGGTCGAATCGGTCTCCGAGGCGAACGTCCGGACGCCGGACGCGCCGGTGGACGCGCTGCCCCGCCTGCTGGTGGAGCCGCCCTGGACGCGCCGTCGCGCCGCCGCCAAGCCGGTCGTCATCACGGGGCTGGCCGCCGCCGTCGAGCCGGCCATGCGCTGGGCGGAGGGCGAGCGCGAGGCGTGGTCGGTGCGCGCCCTCCCGCGCTGGGGCGGGTACGCCGTGCGGCAGGCGGGCTGGGAAGGGGCCGCCGAGCTGTACAGGGAGGGGCGGCTGGTCTCCCGCGACGCCGCGTACCTGATGGCGGGCGGGCCGGCGGAGCTGGTACGGCCGCTGCTCGCGGGCTGGTCGGCGGTGGGCTGGCTCGACTCCGACGATCTGCCGTGGGCGCGGTACGTGATCGGCCGCTACGGCCTGGACGCCCTGCCGATGGCGCTGGGGGCCGCCCATACCAACTCGGCCGGCTGCGCGCGGCTGCTGCTGCCGTACCTCGACGGGCGGGTCGCGGCGCTGATGGCCGGCTTTCTCGACCGGAAGCCGGCCCGGCAGGCGGCCGTGGCGTGGTTCGGCAGGCACGGCGCCGACGCCGCGCGGCCGCTGCTCCCCGCCGCGCTCGGCAAGGCCGGGAAGGAACGCCGGCAGGCCGAGGCGGCCCTGCTGCTGATCGAGTCCACCGCGGGCGCGGACGCGATCGTTACGGCGGCGCGGGACGCGCACGGCGACGCGGCGGCGGACGCGGTCGCGGCGCTGCTGGCCGCCGACCCGCTGGAGCGGCTCCCGGCGAAGACGCCGGAGCCGCCGGCCTGGGCCGCGCCCCAGCTCCTCCCGCAGCTCCTGCTGCGCGGGCGCGAGCTGGCGCTGCCGGCGGCCGCCACCGGGCACGCGGTCACGATGCTGGCGATGTCCAAGCCCGGCGAGATGTACGCGGGCGTCGACGTGCTCCGCGAGGTGTGCGATCCGGAGTCGCTGGCCGAGTTCTCCTGGGGCGTGTTCCGCCAGTGGCAGCAGCAGGACGCGCCGTCCAAGGACGGGTGGGCGCTGCACCAGCTGGCGTGGCTCGGCGACGACACGACCGTACGGCGGCTGACCCCGGTGATCCGGGCGTGGCCGGGCGAGGGCGGCCACAAGAAGGCCGTCGGCGGGCTGGACGTGCTCGCCGAGATCGGCTCCGAGGTCGCGCTGCTGCACCTGCACGGGATCTCGCAGAAGGTGAAGTTCAAGGCGCTGAAGGCGCGGGCGCAGGAGAAGATCGAGGACGTTGCGGAGGCCCTGGGGCTGACCGCCGAGCAGCTCGCCGACCGGCTCGTCCCGGACTTCGGCCTGGCCGCCGACGGCAGCATGGTGCTCGACTACGGGCCGCGCCGCTTCGTGGTCGGGTTCGACGAGCAGCTCAAGCCGTACGTGACCGACGAGGACGGCAAGCGGCGCAAGGCCCTCCCCAAGCCGGGCGCCAAGGATGATCAGGAGCTGGCGCCCGCCGCGTACCAGAGGTTCGCCGACCTGAAGAAGGACGTCCGGGCGGTCGCCGCCGACCAGGTGCGGCGCCTGAAGGCCGCGATGGTCGGACGCCGGCGCTGGACGCCCGAGGAGTTCCGCACGCTCTTCGTCGACCACCCGCTGATCTGGCACGTCGCCCGCCGCCTGGTCTGGATCGCCGAGCACGGGGACGGAGCCGCCGGCACGGCCACCGCGTTCCGTGTCACCGCGTTCCGCGTCGCCGAGGACCGCACGCTCGCCGGTGCCGAGGACGACGAGGTCACGCTGCCGGAGACGGCGCGGATCGGCATCGCCCACCCGCTCGATCTGGTCGATCCGGTCGGTCCGGGCGCGAGCGCGGCGGCCTGGTCGGAGGTGTTCGCCGACTACGAGATCCTGCAGCCGTTCCCGCAGCTCGGCCGGGAGGTGCACACCCTCACCGCCGGGGAGCGCGCGGCCGGGCGGCTGGAGCGCTTCGAGAAGATCACCGTCCCGGTGCACAGCGTGCTGGGGCTGGTCCGCCGCGGCTGGGAGCGCGGCACGCCGCTGGACGCCGGCGCCGAGCGGTGGATCTCCAAGCCCGTGCCCGGCGGGCTGCACGTCGTGATCGAACTGGAAGACGGCATCAACGTCGGCGACATCGAGTCCAGCGGCGACCAGACCCTGGACTACGTGTGGATCGGCGACGTGCCGACCGACTTCTCGCCGCGCGAAGGGACGCCCCGGACCTTCGGCGAGCTGGACGCCGTGACCGCCTCGGAGGCGCTGGCCGACCTCACCTGGCTCGCCGCCGCCGCGCTCTGATCTTCGATTAGCCAGATTCCAGGAGAATAGGACGATGACCGCAGAGACCACCGAGAAGCCCGCCGACGAGCAGCGGCTGCAGCGGCCCCCCGCCGAGGTGCGGTACGCCGACGAGCTGGCCCGGCTGCGCGAGGACGACACCGCGCCGCGCCCGCCCGGCTGGGCGCTGAGCCTGGAGGCGGCGCGCCGCTTCATCATGGGCGACCCCGAACGCGGCGTGCGGCGCAAGTTCGTCGGCGACCCCTCGCTGATCGACCGGGCGCTGGTCGCGCTGGCCACCAGCCGCGGGCTGATGATGGTCGGCGAGCCCGGCACCGCCAAGTCGCTGCTGTCGGAGCTGATCGCGGCGGCCGTCAGCGGCGACTCGACGCTGACGATCCAGGGCGGCGCGGCCACCACCGAGGACCAGATCAAGTACTCCTGGAACTACGCGCTGCTGGTCTCCGAGGGCCCGTCCAACCGCTCGCTGGTGCCCGCGCCGCTGCTGCGCGGGATGGCCGAGGGCAAGGTGGTGCGGTTCGAGGAGATCACCCGCTGCCCGCTGGAGGTGCAGGACTCGCTGCTGTCGCCGCTGTCGGACCGGGTGCTCGGCATCCCCGAGCTGACCGGCCCGGACGCGATGGTGTTCGCCCGCGAGGGGTTCAACATCATCGCCACCGCCAACACCCGCGACCGCGGCGTCAACGAGATGAGCGCCGCGCTCAAGCGCCGGTTCAACTTCGAGACGGTGTTCCCGATCGCCGACTTCGCCACCGAGCTGGACCTGGTGGAGAGCGAGGCGACCCGGCTGCTGGAGCAGTCCGGGGTCGGGGTGGCGCCGCGCCGGGACGTCCTGGAGGTGCTGGTCACCACGTTCCGCGAGCTGCGCACCGGCGTGACCGAGAACGGGCAGTCGATGGACCGGCTGTCCACCGTCATGAGCACCGCCGAGGCGGTGTCGGTCGCGCACGCGGTCGGCATCCGCGGCTGGTTCCTGCGCGGCGGGGAGGGCACCGCGGCCGACATCGTCGAGTGCCTGGCGGGCGCCGGCGCCAAGGACAGCCCCGACGACCTCGCCCGGCTCCGCCGCTACCTGGAGCAGCAGGCGCCGCGCCGCAAGGGCGAGCAGTGGAAGGCGCTGCACGAGGCCCGCCACGTCCTGCCCGGCTGATGGGCGCTGCGACCGACCGCCGCACGGCGGAGATCACCTACATCGGGGTACGGCACCACAGCCCCGCCTGCTCCCGGCTCGTCCGGGACGCGATCCGCCGGTTGCGCCCCGCGTTCGTGCTGATCGAGGGGCCGGCCGACTTCAGCGACCGGCTGGACGAGCTGCTCCTGGGCCACGAACTGCCGGTGGCGATCTACAGCCACTACCGGGACGAGGAGCGGGTGCACGGCTCGTGGTCCCCGTTCTGCGCGTACTCGCCCGAGTGGGTCGCGGTGAACGAGGGCCGCGCGGCGGGTGCCGAGGTGCGGTTCATCGACCTGCCGGCCTGGCATCCGGCGTTCGCGGGGCTGGGCAACCGGTACGCCGACGCCGACCACCGCTACGCCGCCGTCGTCGAGCGGCTGTGCGAGACGTTCGCCGTCGACAACTCCGACACCCTCTGGGACCACATGTTCGAGGGGGCGGGCGACGACGGCACGCTGGAGGAGCGGCTCGCCGCGTACTTCGACCTGGTCCGCGGCGAGTCCGAGGCGGGCGAGGACGACACCGAGCGCGAGGCGTACATGGCCCGCTGGGTCCGCGCCGCCGCCGCCGAGGCGGGGGACCGGCCGATCGTGGTCGTCACCGGCGGCTACCACCGCGCCGCGATCCGCCGCCTGGTCGAGACCGGGCCACCGGAAGACGGGCCACCGGAGGACGGGTGGCCCGAGGTCCCGGCGCCGCCGGAGGGCGCGATCGGCGGCAGCTACCTGGTGCCGTACTCGTTCCAGCGGCTGGACGCGTTCACCGGCTACCAGTCCGGGATGCCCTCACCCGAGTACTACCAGCGGCTCTGGGAGGGCGGCGCGGAGGCGGCCGCGGCGGGCCTGACCGAGTTGGTGGTGAAGCGGCTGCGCGAGCGCCGCCAGCCGGTGTCGACGGCCGACCTGATCGCCGCCCGCACGCTGACCGACGGGCTGGCCCGGCTGCGCGGGCACTCCGCGCCCGTCCGCACCGACCTGCTGGACGGGCTGGTCGCCGCGCTCGTCACCGACGACCTGGAGCAGCGGCTGCCGTGGACCTCGCGCGGCCCGCTCGACCCCGGCGCGCATCCCGCGGTGATCGAGATGGTCGAGGCGCTCAGCGGCGACCGCGTCGGAAGGCTGCGTCCCGGCACGCCGGCGCCGCCGCTGGTGCACGAGGTCGAGCTGGAACTGGAGCGCCTGAAGCTGGACGGTTCCGGCACCGTCACGCTGAAGCTGGCCGACGACCGCGGCCTCACCCGCAGCCGCGTCCTGCACCGCCTTCGCGTGCTGCGCATCCCCGGCTTCGACCGCGACCACGGCCCGTCCACCGGCGCCGAGCCCGTCCTGGACGAGGGGTGGACGCTCACCCCGGGCGACCGGCGGCTGCCCGCGCTGATCGAGGCGGGCGCGTACGGCGCGACGCTGGAGGACGCCGCCATGGCCGTCCTGGAGGAGCGCGTCGCCGACGCCGGGAACGACGTCGGCCTGCTCGCCGCGGTGCTGTTCGACGCGGCGCTGTGCGGCTGCGCGGACCTGTCGGACCGGATCGCCGGGACGATCGCCGCGGCCATCGCGGGCGCCCCGGCACTGGACGGGCTCGGCGACGTCCTCGCCACCACGCTCGGCCTGTGGCGGCACGACCGGCTGCTCGGCACGGCGGGCAGCCCGCTGTTCGGCCGGGTCGTCGAGGGCTGCGTGACCCGGGTGCTGTGGCTGGTGGAGGGCGTGCGGGGCGGCCCGGGACCGGCCGACCTGCCCCGGCTGCGGGCGCTGGCCGCCACCCGGGACGCGCTGCTGCACGCCGCCGGGCCGCTCGGCCTGGACCGGGACGCGGCGCTGGCGGTCGCCGCCCGGGTCAGCACCAGCACCGCGGCGCCGCCGGACCTGCGCGGCGCCGCGTTCGGCCTCGGCTGGTCGCTGGGCGCCGCCGCCGACGCCGAGCGCGCGGTGCTCGGCGCGGCGCTGCCCGACACCCTCGGCGACTGGCTCACCGGGCTGTTCGCGCTGGCCCGCGACGAGGTGTTCGCCGAGGAGCCGGGCGCGGGCGGGCGCGGCGTGCTGGGCGTGCTCGACGAGCTGGTCGTCGGCCTGGGCGGCGACGACTTCCTCGTCGCGCTGCCCTCGCTGCGCCAGGCGTTCGAGTTCTTCCCGCCGCGCGAGCGGGAGGCCATCGCCGAACGGCTGCTGGAGCGCCGCGGCGTCAGGGGCTCGGCCCGCTCGCTGCTGCGTTCGGTGCGGGACCCGGTCGCGATGGCCGAGGCGCGCGCCCTGGAGGAGAAGGTCGGCCGGCTGCTCGCCGCCGAGGGCCTGGCCCCGGCGGACGGCACGCTCCGAGAGGACACGCTCCGAGAGGAAGAGACGGTATGACGCAGCCCGATCCGGGCCTGGAACGATGGCGGCTGGTCCTGGGCGCCCCCGCCGAGGCCGCCTGCGGCGCGCTGGGCGGGACCGCGGCCGGACAGGACCAGGCGCTCGACTGGCTGTACGGGCGCGACTCCGACCTGGAGCGCCGCGGCGTCCGCAAGGGCGGCAACCGGCCCGGCGGCGGGACGGGCGGCGGGGACGGCGACCCGGCCCGGACGATGGAGCGGACCGGCGGCAGCGGCCCCTCGATGCTGACCACCGTCGACTGGCTCGACGCCGTCCACCGGCTGTTCCCCAAGGAGACCATCGAGCGGCTGGAACGCGACGCCGTCGAGCGGTACGAGATCCACGACGTCGTCACCGACCCCAAGGTGCTGGAGCGCGTCGAGCCCAACCCGACGCTGCTGCGCGCCGTCCTGCGCACCAAGCACCTGATGAACCCCGAGGTGCTGGCGCTGGCCCGGCGGATCGTCGAGAAGGTCGTCGAGGAACTGATCCGCAAGATGGCGACCGAGGTGCGCAAGTCGTTCCACGGCACCCGCTCGCGCCGGCCCAGCCGGTTCAAGCAGGCCCGCAACTTCGACTTCCACACCACGATCCGCGCCAACCTCGGGCACTACCGGCCGGACGAGAAGAAGCTCTACATCGAGCAGCCGCACTTCCTGTCCCGCACCCGGCGGCAGCTCGACCAGTGGCAGATGATCCTGATCGTCGACCAGTCGGGCTCCATGCTCGGCTCGGTGATCCACTCGGCGGTGACCGCCGCGTGCCTGTGGGGGCTGCCGGGGCTGAAGACCCATCTGATCGCGTTCGACACCAGCGTCGTCGACCTCACCTCCGACGTCACCGACCCGGTCGAGCTGCTGATGAAGGTGCAGCTCGGCGGCGGCACCGACATCGCGCAGGCCGTCGAGTACGGCGCCGGGCTGATCGAGAACCCGCGCCGCTCGATCGTCGCCGTGGTCACCGACTTCTACGAGGGCGGCGACCCGTACCGGCTGGTCCGCACCGTCCGGCAGATGTCCGAGCAGGGCACCCACGTGCTCGGGCTGGCGGCGCTGGACGAGGACGCCAACCCCTCCTACGACCGCGAGCTGGCGCAGCGGCTCGCCGACGTCGGCGCCCACATCGGCGCCATGACGCCGGGCGAGCTGGCCGCGTTCGTCGCCGAACGGATCGGCCGATGACCCGTACCGACCTGCTGGCCCTCACCCCCGACTCGCTGGCGTCGCTGGCCAACCGCGGCCTGGTCAAGCGGGCGACCAAGGACCTCGACGCCGGGAACGTCCCCGAGGTCGCGGTCGCGGACGACGGCACCGTGACCGGCGCGTTCCCCGACGGCGTGGCGACGACGCTGCCGGGCGGCGGCGGGCTGGAGGGCGCCGCCTGCACGTGCGCGGCCACCGGCGTGTGCCGCCACCAGATCGGCCTCGTGCTCGCCTACCAGCGGCGGGCGGCCGGCGCCGGCGAGGACGCCGGCGCCGAAGAGGGCGCGGCGGAGGAGGCGGAGAAGGCGCCCCCGTACAAGGACTGGTCCCCGGGGGCCTACGACGACGAGGCGCTGGCCCGCGTCCTGGGGGAGCGCGCGCTCACGGCCGCGCGCCGCACGCTCAGGTCGGGGTACGCGGCGCGCGTGCACCGGCCCTCGCCCGCCGACCCGGTCGCGTCCGTCGAGCTGCCGACCTGCACCGTGCGGTTCCTGGTGCCGGACGAGTTCGGGTACGTGCACACCGACGCGGTCGCCGCCATGCGCGGCGAGGTCATCGCGCTGGCCGTGTGGGCGTTCCGCGCGGCCGACGAGCAGGGCCTCGCGGGCGAGGACGTCCGGGTCGACGTCGGCGGCAGGGCCGCGGGCGGCGGGAACGGCTCCGGCCTGGAGGCGGCGCTCGACCTGGCGGACCAGATCCTGCTGGACGGCGCGATGCACGCGGGACCGGTGCTGAGCACCGCGCTGCACCGCGCGTCCCGCGAGCTGACGGCCAAGAACCTGCACTGGCCCGCCGCGACGCTCGACGACATCGCCGGGCAGCTGGCCGCCTACCGCGACCGCGGCGCCGCGCACGAGCCGCGGCGGCTGGCCGTGCTGCTGGCCGAGCTGCACGCCCGGCACCGGTCGGCGCTGCACGCGAGCGGCAGCCCGCGCTCGCAGGTGCTCGGCACCAACGAGACCGTCGAGACGCCGCTGCGCCGCGTCCGGCTCACCGCCCTCGGCTGCCGTGTCGGCGGCGACGACGGCGAGCGCACCGCGGACGTCTTCCTCGCGCACGCCGCCAGCGGCATCGTGCTGGTGCTGAAGCGGCGCTGGGAGGTGACCGGGGAGCAGCGCCTCACCGGCCACGACATCGCCCCGCGCCGGATCGCGGGCGCGCCGCTGCGCGCGCTGGCGTCGGCGAACGTCGTCTCCGAGAACGCCACCCGCAGCCCCAGCCGCGTCGTGAGGCTCGGCACCGGCCGGGTGTCGAAGACGACGGTCACGCCGGTCGGCGGCGCCTGGGGCGACCTGCCCCCCGCGCTGCTGGCCCGCGACCTGCGCACGCTGGAGCGGGAACTGGACGCGCTGCCGCCGCGCCTCATCCGGCCGCGCGTGGAGGCGGAGTTCGTCCGGGTCGTCGAGATCGCCAAGGTCGGCGACATCGGCTACAGCCCCGGGGACCAGCGGCTCACCGCGACGTTCACCGACGCCGACGGCGTCTCCGGCCGGATCTCCTCGGCGTACGCGCCGTACCGGCCGGGCGCCCTCGACCACCTGGCCGAGGCGCTCGCGGGCGACCGGGGCGAGCCGCTCTACGTCAGCGGGCCGGTCCGGCGGTCGCGCGGCGCGCTGGTCGTGGACCCGCTCGGCGTGCAGACCACCGAGGGCCTGATCGTCCCCGACCTGGCGCCGGGGGACGGCGGCGGCGCGCTCGACGCGCCGGCCGTCCGGCGGGAGGACCCGCTGAGCGAGGCGCTGTCCGCGGCGCTGGAGGTGTGCGCGGACGCCGCGCACCGCGGGTTCCGGCACCTTCCGAACGGCACCCGCGCCCGCGTCGGCCGTGCCGCCGAGCGGCTGGGGGGGATCGGCATGGCCGGGGCGGCGGGCCTGCTGCGCGCCTTCGCGGGGGCGCTCGAGGGCGACGACCCGTACCGGATGACCGCGGCGTGGGCCGACGCCCAGATCCATCTCGTCACGGCGGCCGACCTGAGGTGACGTTCCGGGCCTGGCGGGCGATACTCATCCTGAACGGGCGGGCTGTCACCGGGGGCCTCATGCAGTTCATCGAGTCGAGCGTGATCGGCGTGCGGGCGACCGTCCTCACCCTGGGCCGCCGGACGACGCCGCTGAGATTCGTGCTGTTCCCGATGGTGCACGTGGCGGAGCGGTCGTTCTACCGGGAGGTGGCCGCCCGCGCGTCCGAGTGCGCGCTGATCGTCGCCGAGGGCGGGCCGGCCGGGACCATGCCCGTCCAGGAGCGGCTCGCCAAACTCCGCCACGACCACCTCGTCGACCAGATCCACGGGCTCGACCTGGAGTCGCTCGGCGTCCCGGTCAGCTGGGAGTACGGGCCGCCGGCGGCCCGGCCCGCCGCGTCCGGCGCCGACCGGCTGATCCGTACCACGCTGGACGCCGCGGGCGCCGTCCACCAGTGGCTCCACGGCCGCTACGGCGACCCCCGCGACCTGGGCGAGCTGGACGAGGCCGAGGGGCACGACCTCCACGCGGGGGACCACTCCGAGGACGGCCGCGAGCAGCGGCTGATCAGGACGCTCGGGCGGATCCACCGCGAGCGCTACACCGAGGACGTCGGCGTCGCCGTGATCTGGGGCGCCTGGCACATGTCGGCGGTCGTCGGCGCGCTGCGCGCCGACTTCCGCTACCACGTGCGGGACGCCGAGCGGCTCATGGTCCGGGCCGGCTAGGCGCGGCAGGTCAGCGGGCGGCCGCCGTTGTAGGTGATCATGTCGGACAGCGCGGTGAGCGTGTCGATCTCGGCGCCGAGCGGCGCGCCGTCCAGCTCGGAGTACGCGCGGTGCAGGTTGCCGACGAGCCGCTCCGGATCGGTCAGCTCCGCGTACGGGCCGAGATCGGTCTCGCGCGCCGCGTCCAGCGGGGACAGCCCCGCCTCCCGGCCCGCCCTCGCCGTCGCCTGCACGAACCGCAGGTAGCCCAGCACGCGGTCGATCAGCTCGGGCCCGGCCACCGGGCCGTGGCCAGGGACGATCGTCCCGGCGCCCAGCGGCGCGACGACCTCCTCCAGCACCGTGATCGCCCCCGCCACCGACCCCTGGAGCAGGAACGGCGTGCCGCCGTTGAACAGCAGGTCGCCGCAGAACAGCACGTCCCGGTCCGGGATCCACACGATCGAGTCGTTGGTGGTGTGCGCCGGGGTGCCGACGTGCCGCACCTCGCACCGCAGGTCGTCGGCCCAGACCGTGACGCCCTCGGTGTAGGTCAGGAACGGCGGCTCCAGCGTGAACTCGCCCCAGTCGACATCGGTCCAGATCGGCGCGGCCACCGGCTCGCCCCACGCCAGCACGCCCTCCCGGGTCCGCTCGTGCGCGACGATCGTGGCGCCGCCGAACAGGTGGTTCCCGAACGTGTGGTCGCCGTGGTGGTGGGTGTTGACCAGCGTCCGCACGGGCCGGTCGGTCACCGACCGGACGGCCTCCAGGTACGCGCGGGTGCGCCGTTCGGTGGAGCAGGAGTCGACGCTGATCACGCCGCGGGACCCGGCCACGAAACCGGTGTTGTTGATCCACCAGGTGCCGTCCGGCTGCAGGTAGGCGAAGACGCCGTCGCCGACCTCCTCCAGCCGGGGCCGCCCCGGTGCGGTGATCTCGTGTCCCGTGTCGTGCGCGGTGCTGCTCATGGCGGCGCTTCCCTCCGGCTCAGGAACGTGCTGCAGAGTATCCCGCGGAATCGCCGAGCCGTACGGTCTCCACCCAGCCGGGCGGATCGGGCGCGCCGGTGCCGACGAGCGCGGCGATCAGCCGGGCGCCGGACGGCTCGTCCGGCCACGGCGTGTAGCCGTCCGTCAGGACGATGACGACGTTGGGCTTGTCGCGCGACTCCAGCGCGGCCTTGATACCGACGCGCATGTCCGTACCGCCGCCGCCGGCCAGCGTCACCTGGTCGGCCGACGTCACCCGCGACACCGCCGCCACGTCGGCGTCGCAGGCCAGCACGGTGACCCGGTTGCCGCGCACGCCCACCTCCCGCAGCACGCCGGTGACCTCGGCCATCGCGGCGGCCAGATCGTCCTCGCCCATCGACCCCGAGGTGTCGACGACGATCGCGACGCGGGGCAGCGGGCGCTGCAGCGTCGGCAGCACCACGCCGCGCATCGCCGCCGTGCGCCGCGACGGCCGCCGGTAGGTGTAGTCGACGGCGCCGCCGGCCCACGCGACCGCCTCGCGCACGGCCCCGGCCAGCACCCGCCGCCAGTCGACGGTCGGCTCCAGGATCTCCTCGGCCCACCGCTGCCAGCCCCCGGGGACGGTGCCGCGGCTGCGCACCCGCGCCCGGATCGCCTCGGCCGTCGCGCGCCGGATCGCCTGCGCCTCGACCGGGCTCACCTTGGGCCCGCCCGGCGCGTCCGACTCCCACGGCGCCGCCACCGCGTGCGCCCCCGACCCGCAGTTCACGTGCGGCTGCGGCGGGATGTGCGGCAGGTACGCCTCGAACAGCAGCCCCTTGTCCAGCCCGAACACGCCGGGCTCCATCCGCCCGGCCGGCAGCGGCAGCCCGTCGGCGAGCAGATCGTCGTTGATCTCGCAGTCCTGGGCGATGTTGACCCGGGCGTGGTCGCGCTGGTCGGCGGCCGGCAGCCGCTCGGCCCGCCCGTGGTGGTCGCGCAGCAGGTGCGCCACCTCGTGGATCCACACCCCGGCCAGCTCCGGCACGGGCGTCGCCTCGACGAACGCGGGCGACACGTAGCAGCGCCAGTGCCGGTCCACGCCCATCGTCGGCACGCCCTCGGAGGGCACGACCGTCAGCGAGTACAGCGCCGACGCCAGATAGGGCCGCTCGGACGCGGCCCGGTAGCGCGCCGCCAGCAGCTTGTCCCGGTCGAGCCGCACCACCGTCAGCTCCCGCCGGGCATGGCCCCGGACAGCCGCAGGATGTCGATGAACCCGTCGATCCCGGCCGGTACGGTCCAGTCGGTGTCGCGCAGCGCCGCCAGGTCGACCGCGGCCCGCGCCGCCACGTCCGGCACGCCCGCGTCCACGGCCTTGGCCAGCACCGCCCAGCCCGCCTCCCAGCGCCTGCGGCTCAGGTTCCCCTGGACGGCCGACACGATCGCGGTCAGGAACGCCAGCTGCCGGTCGCCGCGCTCGGGCAGGGCGAACGCGTCCGGGTCGGCCAGGACCCGGTCCGGGTCGGGCAGGTCCAGCTCCTCCAGGTACGACAGCAGCTCGATGCCCGGGCCGTCGCCGATCGCCCCGACCACCGCCGCCGCCAGGCCCTCCCGGCCCGCGTCCGTCGCGTACCCGGTGGCCAGCAGCCGCAGCGCCATCTCCCAGGTCCGCGGCGACGGCCACGCCCCGCCCCGGCCCTCGGCGTCGGCGGGCAGGTGGTGCGCCAGGCCGGGCCGCGCGGTCAGGAACCCCGACACCGCGCCGCGCGCCCGCGCGACCGCGCCCGGCACCTTGCCCGGGTCGACCACCGGGATCCGCACCGACGGCCAGGTGCCCGCCATGCCGCGCGCGACCGTGCGCGGCTCGTGCGTCCAGTGCAGGTGGACGAACCGGTTGGCCAGCGGCGGGCTCAGATGCCAGCCGTCGGCCGCGCTCGACGGCGGGTTGGCCGCCGCGACGATCCGTACCGGCTCCGGCAGCGTCAGGCTGCCCACCCGGCGTTCCAGCACCACCCGCAGCAGCGCCGCCTGCACCGCCGGCGGCGCCGACGACAGCTCGTCGAAGAACACCATGCCGCGCCCCGCGGCCGCGAGCCGCACCGCCCAGTCCGGCGGCGCCATCGGCACCCCGGACGTCGCCGGATCGTCCCCGATGATCGGCAGCCCGGCGAAGTCGGACGGCTCGTGCACGCTGGCGATCACCGTCTCCAGCGGCACGTCCAGCCCGGCCGCGAGCTGCTCCATGCCCGCGGACTTGCCGATGCCCGGCTCGCCCCACAGCAGCACCGGCAGGTTCGCGGACACCGCGAGCGCGAGCGCGTCGTGCTGCGCGCTCTCCGCGGGCTCGCTCCGCCACGCGCGCGCCCGCGCGTTCAGCTCGTCGGCCGCCGCCAGCGGACCGGAGGGGTACGGATCCAACGCTCGTCCTTTCTCGTTCAGTGCAGCCGGCCGAAGACGTCGTACTTGATCATCTCTTGGAGGCCGGGGAACTCGCGCGTGACGCGCTCGGCCAGGAACACCAGCTCGGGGCGGCCGTTCCGGCGGACCATGTTGCGGCGCCTGATCACGCTCCGCAGCGACAGGTCCCAGCGATCCAGCACGTCGATCCGGGCACCGGCCGCCAGCAGCGCGCGGACGAGCTCTTCGGAGCCGTGCTCGCCGGCCGCGAGGTGCAGCGGGGTGCGTCCGGTGCGGTCGCGCGCCTCCAGGTCGAGCCCGGCCGCGAGCAGCCGCGGGAGCAGCTCCCGGTGGTCGACCTTGTGGAGGTAGTGCAGCAGCGTGCGCCTGCGCCCGTCCCGCACGTGCGCGTCGGCGCCCTCGTCCAGGAGCAGGAGCACGCCGGGGGTGTCACCGTGCTGGGCGCGCAGGAACAGCTCGTCCCGCTGCTCGCGCAGGCCCCGGGGGAGCCGGCCCGTGCCCAGGTTCCACGCCCGCTCGGCGGCGAAGCACCCCGCCACCGGACCGCCGAGCGCGGCCATCGCGCGCTCCCGTTCGCGTTCGCCGCGGTCGTGCGGTGTCCGGAGCCCTTCGCGGTCGGGGCGCACCTCGTGCCACCCGTCGCGGCAGCGGACGCGGACGGGCTCCGGGCGCGCGGGCGCGGGCGGCCCCACGGGGCCGGTCGCGGGCGGGCGTTCGGGGAACAGCGCCGACCGCACGAGCGGATGGAGCTCCTCCGGCGTGATCAGGCCCGCCCGCAGCAGGTCGAGATCCGGTGGCCGGAGGCATCCGTGCGGGAGCGCGGCGGTGCGCCGCTCGCCGCGGACGGCGAAGAGCACGATCCCGGACGCGCCCCGGCCCTTGTCCCGGCGCAGGCCCACCGCGGGTGACCGGCCGCCCGGGCGGGTCACCTCCCATTCGGCCTCCTCGCGCTCCAGTCCCTGGACCGGCCACCGCCGCTGCGGCAACTCGGCGGGGAGGCGGGCGGCGGCGAGCGGGACGCCCGCCAGCGCCGCCAGGGGCAGGGGCGCGTCCCCGCCCGCGTCGATACCGATGCCGGCGCTCTCGAGCGCCGCCTCGATCCGGCCCGCGTCCAGGAGCCCGGTCACCCACTCGGCGTGCGCGACGGGATCGTCGGGGCCGGGGTCGTGCCGGGGCTTCTCCCGCTCGCCGAGGGGAGTGCCGTCGCGGTGGAAGAACGGGGCGCGGTCGCCGCCCCCGCAGCGCCGCAGCAGCTCGCCGGTGTGGCGGGAGTCCCACAGATGCCGGAAACGCAGCCAGTAGTCGTACTGGAGCGGGCGGCGGCCGAGGGCGGCGCGCGGCACCCCGAAGCCCAGCCGCAGCCGCTGCGGGCCGTCGACCAGGGTGGGCGTCTCGACGTACAGCAGGTGGCAGTCGCATCCGCAGCAGATGCCCGTCGCGTCCAGGCTCTCCGACTCGAAGTAGTCCGCCAGCAGGACGACCCGGCGGGCGGCGACGGTCGTACGGCCGTGGCCCGTCCTGGGAAGGTTCCAGCGCACCAGGTCGGGAACGAGATGGCGCAGGTCCTCGGCGACGGCGGCCGCCATGGCGGTGCCATGGTCGCGGGCGATCTCGTCGAGGGTGAACGCGACGTCGACGTTCGCGGCGGCGCACGCGGCGCGCCAGTCGCCGTCGAGGCGGTGCGCGGTGGCCCGCTCGATCATCCAGCGCGGTACGGCGTGGCGGCGGATCCGCCGCCACGCGGCCAGGTGGGCGCCGCCGGTGTCGATCAGTAGTCCTCGTCGTAGGACCAGTAGCCGCCGCCGGCGTCGGGGTGCTCGGCTTCGAGGCGGACCTTCAGCCAGTCCAGGTCGGTGCGCTTCCACCGCTTGATCAGGTCGATCAGGCCGAACTCCATGTCGTCCACGACGTCGAGCCGGGCGCCCGCGTCCACCAGCGCGCGCACGAGCTCCGGGGAGCCGTGGTCGCCGACGGCCATGTGCAGCGGCGTGCGGCCGCCCTGGTCGCGGGCCTCCAGGTCGACGCCGGCCTTCAGCAGGCGGGGGAGGAGCTCCTCATGGTCGAGGAGGTGGAGGTAGTGCAGCAGCGTGCGCTTGCGCCCGTCGAGAAAGCGGGTGGCGGCGCCGGTGTCGAGCAGGTGGAGGACGGCGGGGGTGTCGCCGTGCTGCGCGTGCAGGAACAGCGCCTGCCGCTGCTCGCGCAGCCTGCGCGGCAGCCGCCCCTCGGACGTGCGCCACGCCGTGTGCACGGCGAAGCAGCCGGTCACCTCGCCGCCGAGGGCCTCCAGGGCCTGCTCGCGGTCCCGCTCCTCGTCGGTGTGCGGGATGCGCAGGTCGCCGTCGCGCACGGCGATCTCGTGCCATTCGCCCTTGCAGCGCACCCGTACGGGCTCGGGCGCCGCGGGCTCGGCGGGCGGGCCGGCGGGACGGTCCGGGTACGGGTACGCCGGGAAGAGCGCCGACCGGACGAGGGGGTGCAGGTCGTCCGGGCCGATCACCCCGGTACGGAGCAGGTCGAGGTCGGGGAGCCGGCGCCAGACCGGCCAGGGAAGCGCGTGGGCGCCCTCCGCCCGCTTCGTGTCCACCACCTGGACGCGGGGCCGCTCGCCGAGTTCGATCAGGGTGGCGCACCGCCACGTGCCGGCGACCTGGAACCGGTCGCCGCCGATGCGGCGGGCCTCCGGCACGATCCGCTCCAGCGCGAGCGGCAGTCCCGACAGGACGGGGCGCGGCTCGGCGTTGTAGTAGCTCGGCACGTCGGGCGGCGTCAGGTCCAGCTCGATGCCCGCCGCCTCGAACGCCGCCTCCAGCTCGCCGCGGTCCAGCAGCAGGGTGGTGAGCTCGGTACGGCCGGGCGCGTCCCCGGAACGGCCCAGCTCCGCCTCGGCGAGCGGCGTGCCGTCAGGGTGGAAGAACGGGGCGCGGTCCGTGCCGCCGCAGCGTTCGAGCAGCTCGGCGGTGTGCCGGACGTCCCAGAGATGCCGGACGCCGGACCAGTCGACCGTGTGCGTGAACCCCTCGCCGCCGTCCTGGACCGGCTGGAACCGCAGCGTGAGGTGCTGCGGCCCGTCGGCCATCGTGGGGGTGAGGACGTGCAGCGGCACGCCGCCGTACTCGCCCAGCACGAGCGCGTGGCGCACGGCGATCGTGCTGCGGCCGCTGCCGTACCGGGGGAAGTGCCAGCGCAGCAGGTCGGGCGCGAGGTGGCGCAGGTCGTCCTCGACCGCCGCCGCGACCTCCGCGCCGTGCTCGCGCGCGATCGACGGCGGGTCGACGGCGACGCGGACCCGCGCGGCCGCGCACGCGCCCGCCCAGTCGCCGGCGAGCCGGCGCTCGGTGGCCTCCTCGATCATCCAGCGCGGCACCGCGTACCGGCGGACCCGCCGCCAGTTCGGCAGCTCCCTCAGGGCGTTCCCGCTCACCGGTAGACGCTGCCGATGGCCTGCATGTTGGGGTGCGTGCGGCCGGCCGGGCGCAGCCGCGGCGCGAAGGCGCGCTTCACCTTGCGCGGGACGCCCGGGCCGAGGCCCACGTACTCCAGCCGCGTGTCGTCGGGCACGTGCGACAGCAGCGTCTTGGCGCCGCGGCCGGTGATGCCGGTACGGCGCAGTTCGAGGCGGCGCAGCGGGCTGCCGGGCAGCGCGGCGGCGAGCGCGGCCGCGCCCTCGTCACCGGTGGCGTTCGGCGGGGCGCCCAGCGCGCGCTCGGACGGCGGGCGGCCCAGGTCGAGCGACTCGATGCCCTCCAGCGCCGCCGCCAGCGCGCGGGCGCCGGCCGGGCCGATGCCGTTGCCGCCGAGCCCGAGCCGTACCGGACGGCCGGGGTCGGCCGCCGCGGCCAGCACGGCGGCGCCCTCGTCGCCCAGGTGGTTGGCCGACATGAACAGCTCCCGGACGCCGCCGTCGCGGATCAGCGCCGCCAGCAGGTCCGCCTCGTCGGGGCTCAGGCCGTTGCCGCCGAGGAACAGCCGCTCCAGCGGCGCCGGGCGGTCGAGCAGCGCGTCCAGCAGGGCGCGCAGGCCCTCGCCCGTCACGCCCGTGTTGACCAGGTCGAGCGTGCGGACGGACGTGTTGCGGCGCAGCATGCCGGCCATCGCCCGCGCGCCCTCGTCGCCGACCGGGTTGCGCTTGAGCCACACGGCGCGGACGGTGCCGTCGCCGGCCAGCCGGCCGGCGAGCGCGGCCGCGCCGTCCGGGCCGATGCGGTTGCAGCCCAGGTAGAGGGTCTCCAGGCCGTGGCCGGGCTCCAGCGCGGCCGCGACCGAGCGGGCGCCCTCGTCGCCGATGGCGTTGGTGCCGAGCAGCACGTGCACCGCGTGCGGGGACGCGACGGCGGCGGGCAGCAGCCTGGCCACGCCGGGCGCGCCGAGGCCCTGCTTGCACAGGTCGACCCGGCCGTCCGCGCGGAGCGTCCCGAGCGGGAACGTCTCGTCCGCCTCGACCCCGGCGGGCGCGGCCAGCCGGGCCAGCAGCGGGTCGAGCCCGGTCGGGTCGGCGGCCGGCACGTCGGGGTGCTCGATCGCCGGGCAGCGTACGGGCGTAGGTTCTGCCATCACCACTCCACCGGTCGGTAGTCCTTCAGGAACAGCCCGGACAGCCGCTCGCCGTCCGCGACGCCGCGCACCACCGGGTCGTACACCCGGGCGGCGCCGTCGATGACGTCCAGCGGCGGCCGGAAGCCCGCCTCGCGCTGCGCCAGCTTGGCCGGATGCGCCCGCTCGTCGGTGATCCACCCGGTGTCCACGCTGGTCATGTGGATGCCGGCGGCCGCGTAGTCGGCGGCCGACGTGCGGGTCATCATGTTGAGCGACGCCTTGGCCATGTTGGTGTGCGGATGCCGGACGGTCTTGCCGCGGCGGGAGAAGCTGCCCTCCATCGCCGAGACCTGGACGACGTAGCGGTCCGGCCACGGGGACGCCTCCAGCAGCCCGCGCAGCCGCGAGGTCAGCAGGAACGGCGCGAACGCGTTCACCATCTGGACCTCCAGCCACTCGCCGGGATCCACCTCGTGCAGCCGCAGGCTCCAGCTGTTGCGGTCGCGCAGGTCGAGCGGCTGGCCCGTCTCGTCGGTGCGGCCCGCGGGGAACACCGCCTCCACGGCCGCCGGCTCGGCGCCGCCGAGCGCGGGCAGCAGGTCGCCGGTCCGGTGCTCGGTCACCTCGATCCGGGCGGCCGGCCCGGTGAGCGCGGCCTTCTCGGCCGCGCGCACCTCGCGGTGGTACGCGGCGGGCCGCCGGATCGTCTGCGCCGCGTTGTTGATCAGGATGTCGAGATGGTCGAACCGCTCGTGCACCGTGCGCAGCAGCCCGGCCACGCCCGGCAGGTCGAGCAGGTCGACGCCGTGCACATGCAGCCGGCCGAGCCAGTCGGCCGCGTCGGGGACCTCGGCGAACCGCCGGGCGGCGTCGCGCGGGAACCGGGTGGTGACCATGACCTCGGCACCGTCGCGCAGCAGCTTCAGCGCCACCTGGAAGCCGATCTTCACCCGGCCGCCGGTGACGATCGCCCGCCGCCCGGTCAGGTCGCAGCGCGCGTGCCGGCGGGCGGCGTTCTCGGCCGCGCACGGCGGGCAGAGCATGTGGTACTCGGCGTGGATCTCCCGGTAGAGGTCCTTGCAGACGTAGCAGCGGCGCTCGTTGCGCAGCCGCCCCGGCGCGGACTCCGGTGCGGACTCTGGTGCGGACTCCGGTGCGGGGAGCGCCGGCGCGGGCGCCGGGTCCTGGTCGCGGAACCGGGCCGTCGCCGCCGTGACCTCGCGATCGTGGCGGCGCCGCTCGGCCCGCCGCTCGAGCTTGCGGGCCTTCTTGGCCGCCTGGTGGACGAGCGTCGCCGCGTCGCCGACCTCGCGCCAGCGCGGGTCGCCGGGCGCGGCCGTGCGCGCCCACGCCAGCACCCGCAGGCAGGCCTCGATGTCGGCGTCGACCGGCGTCATCGGGGCTCCTACGACCTCTCCAGAAAGACATGCACGTGAGACCGGCCGGATTCGAACCGGCGTCCTCCAGCCTGGCGTGCTGGTGCGCCTCCACTGCGCTACGGCCTCATGGAACCGCACCATAGCGGGCACGTCCGACAACCTGCCATCGCATTTCGATCACCCCCGCCGCCCCCGCGAGGGGCCGGCGAGAGTGATCGTGACAGGGCCGGCCGGATTCGAACCGGCGTCCTCCAGCTTGCAGCTAAGGCGCGACGACCTCTGCGCTACGGCCCTGCCGCGCAGGAGCATATCGATCATCACCGTCATTCCGCCCGCCGAACGACGATTCGGGGCGCGGCGTGATCGCGTTCACCCGAATGGGCACGGCGGGGGGCGGGTATCAAGGCACCTCGGCTTGACCCCTTGACGACGGGAGGATCCATGAGGCTGGAGCCGCGAACGGACACGGCCGCGGGAACGGTGCCTCCGCCGCCGGCCCCGCATCCCGCCCCCCACCCCGAGCCGCGGCCCTCGCCGCCGCAGCCGGGCCCGATCGTGCCGCCCGCGCCGGGGCCGGGGCCCGGGCCGGGGCCGCAGCCGGAACCCGAGCCGGTCTGATGGACGCCACCGGCGGCGGCGACGGCACCGTCACGGTGGTGTTCACGTGGGACGTGCGCCCCGGCCGGGAACGCGAGTTCGAGAGGTGGGCCAGCGGGATCAACCAGGCCGGGGCCCGCTGGCCCGGCCATCTCGGCGCGACCTGGCTGCGCTCCGAGGGCGCGCGCTACCGCTACTACACGGTCCTCAACTTCACCGACAGGGAGCGGCTGGACGCCTGGCTGGACTCGGAGGAGCGGGCCGGCTGGCTCGACCGCCTCGACGGGATCGCCAAGGGGCACCGGCACCACACGACCGGGCTGGAGACCTGGTTCAGCCTGCCCGGCGAGTCCGTCCCGGCGCCGCCCCGCTGGAAGATGGTGGTCGTCACCTTCTGCGCCGTCTACCCGATGAGCCTGCTGATCCAGCTGATCGTGGTGCCGCCGACGCAGCCGTGGCCGGTGGCGCTGAAGGCGGTCGTGTTCCCGCTGCTACTCGTGCCGGTGCTCACGTACGCGCTGATGCCGTTCCTCAGCCGGGTCCTGCGCCGGTGGCTGTACCCGCAGGGCCGCGACCTCCCGCCCGCCAGCCCGCAGGAACGGGACGTCCCGTGACGCGAGGAGCGCGGCCGGGCCGGCCGCGCGCAGGACGACGTCCAGGACGCGGTCCGGGTCGGCGGCGTAGCAGTTGCTGAACCACCCCTCGTTGGCCTCCACCACCGCCGGCCGGCCGTCGATCACGCCGATGTCGACGACGGCCGCGCTCGGCAGCCCGGCGGCGGCGTGCCGGAGGAGGCCGGCCGCGAAGCCCTCGATCTCCCGGCGTTCCGGGAGGTCCGCCAGCGGGGCCGGGTCGAGGATCCCGTACGAGCGGTAGCGGCTCGCGGCGCGGACCGTCCCGTCGAGGATGTGCAGGCGGTACTCCTCGGCGAACGTCACCGGCTCGGCCACCAGGACCGGCAGCGACGCCGGCGCGTCGCGGGGGAGCGCGCCGCCGGAGGCATAGACGCGGGCGGGGAACGCCTTGCCCGCGGCGGGCTTGACGAACGCGGGGTCGTCCAGGCCGTAGGCGCCGGCCAGCGAGGTGAGGCGGACGCGCCTGCGCGTGAACTCCTCCGGCAGGCCGGCCAGCCAGCCCGGGGACGGGTCCAGCAGCGCGATACCGAGCGCCGCCGCGACCTCGTCCGCGAACGCCTCGCCCCCGTACAGGTGCGCCCGGCCGTGCAGCTCGGCCGGGACCGGACGGCGCGTCAGCTCGCGGACCTCCAGTCCCCGGCGGCGCGCGGCCCGGGCCAGCAGGACGGCGGTCGTCGTCGGGGCGGGCGGCAGCACGAGCACGGCGGATCATCTACAATCGGTTGACGGAACGTCAGGAGATTGTCAAGACTGCGGGACGGGGCGTGATGAGCGAGCCGGTCGTGTCGCGGCGGCGCGAGGTCAGCCACACCAGCGCCCGCTCGCTGCTGATGACCGTACTCGGCGAGTACGCGCTGCCGCGCGGCGCCCCCGTGTGGACCTCGGTCCTGGTGGACGCGCTCGCGCTGCTCGGCATCGAGGAGAAGTCGGCGCGCCAGGCGCTGGCCCGTACCGCCGCCGAGGGCTGGCTGGAGTCCGAGCGGGTCGGCCGCCGGGTGCGCTGGGAGCTGACCGGGCCGGGCCGCCGGCTGCTCACCGAGGGCGCGCGGCGGATCTACGAGTTCGGCGACGGCGGCCCGTCCTGGGACGGCACCTGGCTGGTGGTCCTGGTCTCCGTCCCCGAGGCCCGGCGCGACCTGCGGCACCGGCTGCGCACCCGGCTCAGCTGGGCCGGGTTCGGCTCGCCCGAGTCCGGCGTGTGGATCACCCCGCACCCCGACCGCGAGGACGAGGCGCTCGGCGTGCTGAAGGAGCTGGGGCTGGCCGACGGCGCGATGTCGTTCACCGCGTCGTACGGCGCCGTGGGCAGCCAGGACGCGATGGTCGCCCGCGCCTGGGACCTCACCGGCCTGGAGGAGCGCTACGAGGCGTTCATCGCGGAGTTCGGCGCGCTCGCGCCGGACGGCGGGGACGCGGTGCTGGCCGCCCAGACCCGGCTGGTGCACGAGTGGCGCCGCTTCCCGTTCCTGGACCCGCGGCTGCCGCGCACCCTGCTCCCCGACGACTGGAGCGGGGCGCAGGCCGCGCAGCTGTTCCACGACCGGCACGCCGGGTGGCGGCCCGCCGCGCAGGCCCGCTGGGACGAGCTCGCCTCCTGAACCCGCCCCGAGACGCGCGCGCTCAGACGCCGAGCCCCGGGAAGACCTTGGCGGCGTTGCCGGACAGCACGGCCCGCAACGTGTCGCCGGGCAGTCCCAGCTCGCGCAGGGCGGCCACGTTGCGCGCGGTGCCCGGCACGCCCGGCCAGTCCGTACCGAAGATCATCCGGTCCGCGAGCCGGGGCAGGCCGAAGCGCGCGTAGTACTCCGGCAGCCTGCGGGGCGGCAGCCCGGCCAGGTCCAGCCACACGTTCGGCTTGGACAGTGCCAGGAACGCCGCGGTGTCGTACCACCAGCCCCGGCCGCCGTGCGCGAACACGAAGTGCACGTCCGGGAAGTCCTCGATCACGTCCAGCATCAGCTGCGGGTCGCCGTACCGCGTCCGCGAGCCGGGGAAGCTGGAGGTCCCCGAATGGAGGATCACCGGGACGCCGCGCTCGCCGCACAGCGAGTACAGCGCGTACAGCTCCCGGTCGGCGGGCGAGAAGCCGCCGTGCACCGGATGCAGCTTGACCGCCACCGCGCCGAGGCCGAGCTGCCGTTCGGCCTCGGCGGCGACGGGATGGTGCAGGTGCGGGTTCACGTTGGCGACCAGCCGGAACCGCACCGGGTTGTACTCGACGATCGGCAGCACGTCCTCGACCGGCTGGATCCCGGTGGCGCGCGGGCTGTACTCGCAGAACAGCAGCGCGCGGTCGACGCCCTCCGCCTCCATCAGCGCGTCCAGCCGCTCCGGCACCGGATCGCCGCGCCCGTCGTAGGCGTCCCGCCACGGATGCGGGCCGGAGAACCGCTCCGCCCACTCCAGCCAGGACGGCTTCAGCGTGGACAGCCGCGGCGCGTGCACGTGCGCGTCGACCACGGGCTCACCGTCGATCAAACCGCCTCCTCCGGTTCCACCGGCTCTCCCGGTTCCCCGGGTTCCCCCGGCTCCGCCAGGGACTCGGTACGGGCCAGCTCCCGCAGCACGTTGCGGCGGATCTTGCCGGTGGCGGTCTTGGGCAGCTCGGCCAGCTCCACCACGCCGCGCGGCCGCTTGAACGAGGCCAGCCCCTCCCGGCACCAGGCGATCAGCTCGCCCGGCTCGACCTTGCCGCCCGGCATCGGGACCACGCACGCCACCGGCCTGTCCAGCCCGTCGGCGTCCGGCACGCCCACCACCGCGACCTCCGCCACGTCCGGATGCGCCAGCAGCCGCTCCTCGACCTCGGTGGGGGAGACCCAGATCCCGCCCGCCTTGAGCAGGTCGTTGGTGCGGCCGAGACAGGTGTACGTGCCGTCCTCGTTGCGGACGTAGGTGTCGCCGGTCCGCGTCCAGCCGCCGAGGAAGACCCGCCGGGTCGTCTCGGCACGGCACCAGTAGCCGACCGCCGCCGACTCGCCCCGCACGTACAGCTCGCCGGGCTCGCCCGCGGCCTCGACCACCGCGCCGGCGGTGTCGCGCAGTTCCACGTCGTAGCCCGGCACGGGAACGCCCGACGACCCCGGACGCACCCGCCCGGCGCGGTTGGAGATGAAGATGTGCAGCATCTCGGTGGAGCCGATGCCGTCCAGGACCTCGACGCCGAAGCGGTCGCGCATCCCGTGGAACATGCGCGGCGGCAGCGCCTCGCCCGCCGACACGCCCTGCCGCACGGTCGCGAACGCCCCGTCCGGGACGCCCGACGCCAGCAGCGGCCCCCAGAAGCTCGGCGTCCCGAACAGCAGCGTCGCCCGGTCCTCGGCGGCCCGCCGGGCGAACAGGTCCGGGGCCGGCCGGGACGGCTCCAGCAGCGCCGCCGCGCCCACCGACAGCGGGAAGAACATCGAGTTGCCGATGCCGTAGGCGAAGAACAGCTTCGCCACCGACAGGCACCGGTCGCCCGGCCCGATGCCGAGGACCCGCTGCCCGTACAGCTCCGCGACCAGCCGGATGTCGACGTGCCGGTGCATCGCCGCCTTGGGCCTGCCGGTCGTGCCGGACGTGTAGAGCCACAGCGCCGGGGACTCCGCCCAGGACGGGTAGGGCTCCGGCCCGCCGCCCTCTCCGCTGGCTTCGCTCGCTTCGCCCGCGTCCAGGAACGCCCGCCACGTCCGCGCCTCGACGTGCTCCGGCAGGGCCGTGAGATCGTCCCCGGTCAGGACGGCGTGCCGGACCTCCGGGGCCTCCGCCAGCGCGCCGCGCACGGCCGGCCCGAACTCGCGGGAGCCCAGCAGCACCCGCGCCCGCGAGTCGGCCACGAGCGTGCCCAGCTCGGGGCCGGTGAGCATGGTCGAGCAGGGGACGGCGACCGCGCCGATCCGCATGGTGGCGAGCAGGGCCGCGAACAGCTCGACGCCGTCCGCCATGCACATCGCGACCCGCTCCTCGGGCCGCACGCCGAGCGCCCGCAGCCCGGCCGCCACCCGGCCGACCTCGCCGGCGAGCTCCGCGTAGGTGAGCGACCGGCCGGGGGCCACCACGGCCGTGCGGCCGCCGTTCCCGGCCCGCAGATGCCGGTCGACCAGGTAGTCCGTCGCGTTGAACACCTCAGCCATGGCGGCCCGCCCTCTCAGCCCAGGAGCACGTACTCGTAGTCGAACGGCTGTCCGTTGATCCCGTTCGCCGGCGGCGCCAGCCAGCCGGCGATCTTCCCGCGCTCGTACACCGGCCGCATCAGCGACCGGACGAAGGCCAGGTCCTCGGCCGTCGGCAGCCAGCGCCGCCGGCCCGCCTCCCAGGCGGCCTCGTCGACGATCTCGCCGCCGGGCGTGACGCGCAGCCCGGCCGCGACGCCGACCTTCCGGTTGAAGCCGGGGTGCGGCAGGTAGAAGCGGTCCTCGATCCCGTACTCCTCCAGGATGCGGTTCCAGCGCTTCACGCCGCTGGCGCAGTCGGCGATGTACTCCTGCCGCAGGTCCAGGTTCAGCGCCAGCAGCGCCGGCAGCTCCTCGCGCGTCCAGGTGCCGTCGTCGCCCGGCCGCTCCAGCCACGCGCTGTCGTCGGCGAGCCGGTGGTCGTCCTTGCGCCGCGCCTCCTGCCAGCGCCCCTTGAGCCCGGCGGTGTAGTAGTTGGCGGCGTTCGTCGAGGTCTCGCTGCCGAACAGGTCGAGCGAGACCGTGTAGTGGAAGTTGAGGTACTTCTGGATCACGTCCAGCGGGATGCCGCCGCAGGCCGCGATGTCCATCGTGTCGTGCTCGCGGATCAGCTCCGCGCTGCGCCGCACCACCCGGTCCACGCCGGTGGTGCCCACCATCATGTGGTGCGCCTCCTCCTTCAGCATGAACTCGCAGGTCCGCGACAGCGGGTCGAACGCGCTCTCCTTCAGCGTGCCGAGCTGGTACTTGCCGTCCCGGTCGGTGAAGTAGGTGAACATGAAGAACGCCAGCCAGTCGGCGGTCTCCTCGTTGAACGCGCCCAGGATGCGCGGCGCGTCCGGGCTGCCGGAGTTGCGGTGCAGCAGCGCCTCGGCCTCCTCGCGGCCCTCCCGCCCGAAGTAGGCGTGCAGGAGGTAGACCATCGCCCACAGGTGGCGGCCCTCCTCCACGTTCACCTGGAAGAGGTTGCGCAGGTCGTACAGGCTGGGCGCGGTCCGCCCGAGCAGCCGCTGCTGCTCCACGGACGCGGGCTCGGTGTCGCCCTGGACGACGATGAGGCGCTGGAGGTCCGCGCGGTACTCGCCCGGCACCTGCTGCCAGGCCGGCTCGCCGCGGTGCTCCCCGAACCCGATCCGCCGGTCGGGGTCGCGCTCGGACAGGAAGATGCCCCACCGGTAGTCGTGCGGCCGCACATGGCCGAAGTGCGCCCAGCCCTCGCGGCCCACGGACACCGCCGTGCGCAGGTAGACGCCCTGCGACTCCAGGGCCGGTCCCATCTCGCCCCACCAGTCGAGGAACTTGGGCTGCCAGCCCTCCAGCGCCCGCTGCAGCCGCCGGTCGCCGGCCAGGTCGACATTGTTGGGGATCTTGGAGTCGTAGTCGATCGGGGTGGTCGATCTCGGCACGGTCGTCACACTCGCTTCCGGTCGTAGGCCGGCCGGCGCCCGGTCCCGTAGCGGCGCAGGGCGCCCTCGTCCCCGGCGGCGTTCGGCCGGGTGAAGATCCAGTTCTGCCAGGCGGAGAGCCGGCCGAAGATCTTGGTCTCCAGGGTCTCCGGGCCGACGAACCGGTGGTTGGCCTCCATGCCGGTGAGGGCGTCCGGGCTGAGCGCCGCCCGCGCCTCCAGCACCAGCCGGACCTCGTCCTCCCAGTCGATGTCGTCGGGCGCGTCGGTCACCAGTTCCAGGTCGCGGGCCCGGGCCGCGTCCAGCGGTTCCTCCGCCTCCTTGCGCAGCAGCTCCAGGTGGCCGGCGCGGCGGTAGAAGCGCGACTCCAGCCGGGACAGGCCGTTGCCCATGGGGAACGTCCCGAAGTTGGCCTCCGACAGGCGGATCGACGCGCGCTCGTCGCTGTCGGGGTCGTCGATCGGGGGGCCGTCCAGCATGTACTGGAGGTCGCAGGCGAGGGCGAGTTCGAGCAGGACGCCGGCGAAGCAGCTCCCCGGCTCGATGAGCGCGACCAGGCTGCGGCTGGTGACGTCGAGCCGCTTCAGCGTCCTCTTGTAGTAGTGCAGGATCTCGTTCGCGAGCCAGTCGCCGCGGTCCAGGACGGCCTTCTCCTGGGCGATGACCTCGTCCGGGTCGCCCTCGGTGCGGATCACCCACGTGCCGAGTTCGGGCTCGTTGGCGCGGAGGCGGAGGATGAGATCGTCCAGCTCGCGGGTGAGGGCGAGCAGCCAGCCGGTGTCGCCCCGTTCCGGGCCGAGCGCGGTGATCTCCACCAGGCCGGCGGGGCGGTCGTACCGCGCGCGGACGTGCCGGTAGGCGAGGCCGTCCCCGGTCTCCTCCCGCGCGAGCGGCTCCAGCGCGACGGCCTCGGAGGCGTCGCCGCGCGGGCCGCGCTCCGCCGCCTCCCGGGCGCGGCGCCCGACGGTCTCGCGGAAGTCGCGCCGTGGGACGATCTCGTCGACCAGCCCCCACTCGACGGCCGTCCGGCCGCGCACGCCGGCGCTCCGCGTCGCGAACACGTCCGCCAGGTCCTTGCGCACGCCGCGCTTGTCCACGACGCGCGTCAGGCCGCCCGTCCCCGGGAGGACGCCGAGCAGCGGCACCTCGGGGAGCGCGACCGAGGACGCGTTGTCGTCGATCAGCAGGATCCGGTCGCAGGCCAGCGCCAGCTCGTAGCCGCCGCCGGCGCACGAGCCGTTCACCGCCGCGATGAACGTCAGGCCGGAGTGCTCGCTCGCGTCCTCCATGCCGTTGCGGGTCTCGTTGGTGAACTTGCAGAAGTTCACCTTCCACCGGTGCGAGGACGCCGCGAGCATCCTGATGTTGGCGCCGGCGCAGAAGACGCCTTCCTTGGCGCTGGTCAGCACGACCACGCGCACCTCGGGGTGCTCGAACCGCAGCCGCTGGACGGCGTCGTACAGCTCGATGTCGACGCCCAGGTCGTAGGAGTTCAGCTTCAGCTCGTAGCCCGGGACGAGCCCGCCGTCCTCGTCGACGTCCATCTCCAGCCAGGCGACGGGCGCCTCGACCCGCAGCCGCCAGTGCCGGTACGCGTCCGGGCTCCGGTCGAACGAGATGTCCATGCGGCTAATCTTCTACACGGGCTCTCCAGTCCGTCAACCTTCTGTAGAACATCGATCAGCCGCGGTGGCCCGCGGTGTCCAGGGCGAGCCGCTCGTAGATGTCGGCGATCTGCTCGCCCGACAGCGGCCCGGACTCGCGGAACCAGGTCGCGACGGCCGTGCACGCGGTCACGATCATCCGGGCCGCCTCCACCGGGTGCGGCGTGGTGAACGCGCCGCGCCGCACGCCGTCGGCGAGCACGCGGTCGAACATCCGCTGCTGGGTGTCGCGCTTGGCGACGATGAGGGCCCGCGCGGCGGGGGAGAGGCTGCGCAGCTCGGTGTTGCCGAGCAGGCTCTCCCGCCGGGACTTGGTGTGGGCCAGCACGTGGACGCGGACGATCGCGCGCAGCCGCCCGGCCGGATCGTCGCCGGCGTGGAAGAGGGCGTCCTCGGTGTCGCGCACGAGCCGGTCCATCCCGCGGTCCAGGATCGTGAGCAGCAGGTCGTGCTTGGAGCCGAAGTGGTGGTAGAGCAGCCCCGGGCTGACCCCGGCCGCGTCGGCGACGTCGCGGACCGAGGTGCCGTGGTAGCCGTGCCGGGACATGACCTCCACGGCAGCGCGGATGATCGCGGCGGCCGCCGGATCGTCGGTCGCGGCCACCGCGTTGCTCGGCGGGGGCCCCTTCGGTCCCGCGGCCGTGCGCTCTCCGGCCCGCCCCCGTGCCGCTTCCGCCACCCCGTCCTCCTTCGCCTCGCCCCCGGCATCGTAGCCCGCTGAACGGGCGTTCAACGCGGGGGCGCGGCGAAGGGCGGCCGGTCGGTAGGGCCAGGTCAGTAGGCCAGGTCAGTACGGGCAGGTCGAGCGGTACTCCTGGATCGTGCCGCTGTTCCCGGCGGGCGGCGGGCACAGGAACCGGTCGTAGCGGGTGTCCTCGTCCACCCACCGCTTCATCCACGAGATCGAGTACTTGGCGATCGTCGTGTTGTCGGCGGTGAAGGTGAAGTGGTCGGCGTTGTTCAGCTCCAGGTACGCCTTCTCCACCGGGATCTGCCCGTAGAAGGGCTCGGCGTGCGCCCCGGTGCCCGCGATGGAGTCGTTGTCGGCGCCGATGACCATCGTCGGCACCCGGACGTTCCCGAAGTTCACCCCCAGGTCCCAGGGCGCGAGCGGGACGGCGGCCTTCAGCGCCGGCGTCTTCTGGGCCGCGCGGAGGGTGCCCCCGCCGCCCATCGACCAGCCCATGACCGCCAGCCGGTTCGGGTCGATCCGGCTCCGCACGGTCGCGTCCTGCTTCAGATGGTCCAGCGCCGCCAGCAGCTGCGCGCCGCGCGCCTCGGGCAGGTCGAACCCGGTGGTGGTCTCGATGGTCATGACCACGAAGCCCTGGGACGCCAGCCGCGGGCCGTACCAGGACACGGCCAGCTCGGGGGAGACGAAGCCGGGCGAGACGGCGATCGCGCCGAACGTGCCCTGGCTCGTGTCGGTCGGGTAGTAGATCGTGCCCGACCGGATCCCCGGGTGGCTGAACGCGCCGACCTTCTTGGTCGCGGTGGCGAACGGGCCGCGCGGCGCGGTCACGCTCGCCTCGGTGGGGGCGGGGCCCCGCTCGTAGGGGTTGGCCGCCGCATGCGCGGCCGGCGGCGCGGCGGCCGCCGGGGCGGCCAGGGCGCCGGCGGCGAGCGCGGCGAGCACGGAGATCCGCTGGAAAGCGGGATACACGGGTGACACGGGCGGTACGTCCTTTCCTCGGCCTGCTGCCGGCCCGCCCGGCGGGGATGCGGCCTGTCCCCGGCCCGGCGGGCGGCGTGAGCGGCTCAAGTCTCGGGACGGCCCGGACCGCACGCTCCGCGGTGACCGGCGATCTTTTCGCGGGGCGTTTGTCAGCGGGCGGAGCAACCGGCGGGGCCTCCGCCGGGGCTACTCAGCGGGCTGAGCGAATGCGGCCGCCCGTTTGGCGAGCACCGGGTTTCGGGGCCGGAAGCGCTCGGCGAGCATCGCCCCGACCTTCTTCGTTCGCCTCCCGTCCATCCCGCCTATCCCGCCTATCTCGTCTATCCCGTCCCGTCTCATCCGTCCCAACCCGCGAAGGGACCGACATGCGCGTGCGACCGTTGCTGACGCTCGCGGCGGCCGGCCTGGTGGCCGACGCCCTGTGGCGAAGAGAACGGGCGGCCCGGCTGACGCCGCTGCCGCCTTCCGACGAACCCGTACCGGACGACCACCACTTCGTGACCGCGGCCGGTGTCGCGCTCGACGAGGCCACCCGCCGGGCCGCCTCCGCGTACGCGCGCGAGCGCGGGCTGCAGGTGCTCGACCTCGTCCCGGCGGGGCTGGACGCCGCCCGGGCGCTGGAACTGGTCCGCCGCGTGGACCCCGAGACCTACCGGGGCTCCCGGCTCGCCCCGGGCGGCGGCGGGGGGCACGCGGTGCTGGTGGCGGCGGACGTCGTCCGGCGGGCCGGGATCACCCGGTTCGCGGGCCTGTCCGCCGCCGAGATGGAGGAGCTGGCCGTACGGCTCAAGCGGTACGCGCCGGTGCACGCCGACCTGGCGGTGGCGCCGGGGATCGTCCCGGCCGGGTGCCCGGCCGCCGACCGGCGCCGGATCCTGCGCGGCCGCTGGCCCAGCGACCTGCCGGTGTACCTGACCGGCAACCTCATCGGGCTGGCCGCGCTGGCCGCCGCCCTGGTGAAGAGCGTGCTCGGCGCCCGGCGGCTGCGCGACGCGCTGCCCGCCGCCGGGGTGCTCGCCGCGGCGGCGGCGCAGCCGTACCTGGCCACCGCCGGGACGGCGCTGCGCCCGCACGACCGGCGCCGGTTCGCGCTCGCGCGGCCCGTGGGAGCGCTCTACCGCTGGATCCGCGTCGCGCTGGAGCGGGAGGCGCCCGACCCCGACCTGCCGCGCCAGCGGGAACGGTACGCGGCCGAGATCGCGCGCGGTGTGGAGCGCTTCTACGAGCCGCGCCGCACGGACTGCCCTTGGTGCGGCAGCACCGCGCTGCGGCACCGCGTCACCAGCGGCGACCACCAGCACCACCGGCCCGGCGTGTTCAGGCTGGACGCCTGCGACGCCTGCGGGCACGTGTTCCAGAACCCGCGGCTCAACGCCGAGGGCCTGGACTTCCACTACCGCGACTTCTACGACGGGCCCGGCGGCCCGGAGGTGGAGCGCGGCTTCCGGCTGGCCGCGCCGCACTACCGCGACCGCGCCCGGATGCTGCGCGGGCACGCCGAGCCGAAGGCGTGGCTGGACGTCGGCGGCGGCCACGGCCACTTCTGCAACGCCGCCCGGGACGTGTGGCCGCAGACGAGGTTCGACGCCCTCGACATGAGCGTCAGCGTGAAGGAGGCCGAGGACCGCGGCTGGATCGACGGCGGCCACCTGGGCTTCTTCCCCGACCTCGCCGACAAGCTGGCCGGCGCGTACGACGTGGTGAGCATGCACCACTACCTGGAGCACACCATGGACCCGCGCGCGGAGCTGGACGCCGCCGCGCGGGTGCTGCCGCCGGGCGGCCACCTGCTCATCGAGGTGCCCGACCCGGAGTGGATCGTCGGCCGGCTGGCGGGCCGCTGGTGGCACGCCTGGTTCCAGCCGCAGCACCTGCACTTCGTCACGGTCCGCAACCTGGTCGGCGCCCTGTCCGAGCGCGGGTTCACGGCCGTCGCGGTCGAGCGCGGCCCGGCGCACCAGCCCGTCGACCTGCTCATGGTCGTGATGATGCTGGCGCACCGCGTCGTGCCGGATCCGGCCAAGCCGTGGCGGAGCGCGCGGTACCGGCGGCTGCGCGGCGCGGCCCGTACTGCCGTGTACGTGGCGGCGGGCCCGCTCATGTTCGCGGCGGCGGCGCTGGACCAGTTCCTGCACCCGCTGATCAAGCGGACGGGCCGTTCCAACACCTACCGGGTGCTGGCCCGGCGGCTCCCCGACGAGGACTGAGACCCGCTCCGCGAAGGGAAGGGCCCGGCCGTACGCGACGGCCGGGCCCTTCCGCTGTCTCCGTATCTGTATCCGTCTCCGTGTCTCAGAACGGCTCGTTGGCGAGCGACCGGGCGCGCCGCCGGCGCACCAGCAGGACCGCGGCCAGGAGGAACAGCAGGACGCTGACGCCCAGGGCCGAGGCCGGGCCGATCGTCCGCAGGTACAGGGCGGAGGCGGCGGCGCTGTCGGCCTTCTCTCCCAGCGACTTGCGCGTGGCGTCGTCCATCCGCAGGTCCAGGTCGGCCACGACGAGCTGGCCCTGCCCGTTCTGGCCCTTCAGGGTCGAGGTGATCTGCTGGCGCCGGTCCACGGTGATGCCGCTGCGCGGGTCGATCCAGGAGGTGACGGTGGCGCGGTACCAGCGGTCGACGGTGACGTTCCGGGCCTTGCCGGGCAGGCCGAGCAGCGTGCTCGGCACGGGGCTCCGGTACTGGCCGAGGTTGGTCTCGTCGACCTGCTGGCTGTAGCGGTAGAGCTCCCGCCCGTCCCGGTTCTCGGTCCCCTCGAACCGCATCGGCCAGGCCTTCTTCGTCGAGGTGTCGTAGACGGCGTAGGTCTTCTTCTCCACGCCGATCGGGAAGAACAGCCCGTACACGGGCCCGCCGCCCGCGGGGACGTTGACGCCGCCGCAGCAGTTCACCATGGCGGCGGTCCGCCGGTCGAAGGCCAGCCGGGACTCGGAGATCTCGACCTTGGCCTGGTTCTGCAGGTCCTCCAGGACGAGGAAGGTGTCCCACACGACGGTGTCGTCCTTGGCGGCCTTGACGTCGCCGCGCAGCGTGGAGGTCAGCGTCAGCGTGGCGCCCCTGCGGACGGTGCCCGTGGCGCCGTCGACGTAGGTGGCGTTCGGGGCCTGCAGCACGGCCTTGGAGTACTGGTCGGCGGGGGCGACCAGCAGCCGCTCGGCCACGAACCCGCGCAGCAGGACGGCGAGTGCCAGCGCGAAGAACGCCAGGAAGACGACGGCCAGCGTGGCACCCCCCGGCCCCCGGTGTCGAGGCGGGGGCGACGCCGTCCGGGAGGAGGGCCTCTGACGAGTGTTGCCTTGGCTCATCTGTAACTCCTGCCGTCCGCACATGCCTGCCGCACCGTGTACGGAGAGCACACGGTGCGAGGCGGGGGGGTGAAGCGTGAGAGTTAGCTTGACCACACTTCTACGGGAACGCAATAGGTACTTTTGCCCGATAGCTCAAGTAATCAGGTGCTCACACTTAATCAACTGATAAGTCTGACTTGTCTGATCTTGCGGTAAGTGAGTTCCGGCGGCGGTGACAACCGGTGATATTGGGGCCCCCGAGCCCCGGCCACACGCTCGGGTCCCCCCGCTACCGGAGGTTCCGGTGACCCACAGAACGTTCCCCGTGGCGACGACCCCGCCACCGCAGGCGCCCCGCGAGGCCGAGCCGCTCCGCGCGCACGTGCCGGCCGCGGCCGAGGAGGTGGTGCAGGAGATCCGCCGGCTCGTGCCCGAGTACGCCGCCCCGCCGGGCGGCCGCTTCGACCGCGCCATGCGCTGGGCCGTCGTCCAGTCCGTCGAGCACTTCGTCGAGGTGCTGGCCGGCGCCCCGCCGGACGGCGCGGCCCTGACCGGCCTCTACGCCGGGATCGGGGCGTACGAGGCGCGCCGCGGCCGCAGCCTCGACGGCCTGCAGACCGCGATCCGGGTCGGCGGCCAGGTCGCCTGCCGGCGGTTCATCGACGAGACCCGGCGGCTGGACTGGTCGCTGGAGACCCTCGGCCAGATCACCGAGGCGCTGTTCGAGTTCCTGGAACAGGTCGCCGGCGCGGCCTCGCGCGGCTACGCCGAGGCCACCCAGCGGCTCGCCACCGAGCGCGAGCGGCTCCGCTGGCGGCTGCGCGACCTGCTCATCGCCGACCCGCCGGCCAGCCGCGGCGCGATCGCCGAGCTGGCCCGGCCGGCCGGCTGGAGCCTGCCGCGCACGATCGCCGCCGTCGCCGTCCGCCCGCCCGCCGGGCGCCCGGTGCCGGTGCTGCCGCCCGCGATCCTGGCCGACTGGGACCGCGACGACCCGTACCTGCTGGTCCCCGACCCCGACGGCCCCGGCCAGGAGGGCTTCCTGGCGACCCTGCTCGGCGGCTGCCGGGCCGCGATCGGGCCGACCGTACCGCCGGACGGCGGGGCGCTGTCGCTGCGGTGGGCCCGGCGGACGCTCGCGCTCACCGGGCGGGACGGCCCCGCGCGCCGGGACGTGATCCGCTGCCTGGACAACGTCCCCGCCGTGGCCGCCTCGATGAGCCGCGAGCTGCTGGCGCTCGCGGTCGGCGAGCGGCTGCGCCCCCTGGACGAGCTGCCGCCGCACCGGCGCGTGCTCTTCGCCCGCACGCTGCTGGAGTACATGAAGTGCCACGACAACGCCGTCGACGCGGCGGAGCGGCTGATGGTGCACGACCAGACCGTCCGCTACCGGATCCGCCGGCTCCGGCGGCTGCTGGGCGACGGCATGAACGACCCCCTGCGCCGCACCGAGCTGATGCTCCTCCTGCACGCCGCCGTCGAGTTCGGCCTCATCGAGGAGGACGCCGCCGAGACCGCGGCGGCCGCCCCGCACGCCCGTCCCGAGCCCCATCCCGTGGAACGAGGTACAGCATGACCCGCCGCGACCGCCCCGCCCCCCGCCCGCGCCGGCCCCGGTCGCGGGCCGGCCTCCTGCTCGCCGCCGCCGCGCTGGCCGGAACCGGGATCGCGCCGCCCGGCGCGGCGCACGCGGGCGCCGCCCGCACCGCGCCGTTCCGGGCGGCCGACACCGGCGCCCGGATCACCGCCGAGACCCGGCTCGGGCCCAACGAGGTCGACATCACGATCGACTCGCCGTCCCTCGGGAAGTCCGTCAAGACCAGGATCCTGCTGCCGAAGGGCTGGAGCCCGGACGCGGCGGAGACCTGGCCCGTGCTGTACGCCTACCACGGCGGCCAGGACGACTACACCTCCTGGCCCCGCAACACCGACATCGAAGGCTGGGCCGCCGCGTACGAGGCGATCGTCGTGATGCCCGAGGCCGCGGACGGCGCGTACGCGAACTGGTACAACTACGGCCGCGGCGGCACGCCGAAGTGGCAGACCTTCCACACCCAGGAGGTCGTCCAGCTGATCGAGCGCAACTACCGCGCGAACGGGACCCGGGCGGCGATCGGCGACTCGGCCGGCGGGCAGGGCGCGATCACCTACGCCGCCCGCTTCCCGGGGATGTTCACGCACGTGGCGTCGCTGAGCGGGGTGCTGTGGCTGCGGGCGCCCGGGATGCCGGCGCTGACGCTGGCGACCAACGCGCTCAACGGGCAGGACCCGTTCGCCATCTACGGCTTCGTGGTCGCGAACGCCGACAACTGGCGCGCCCACGATCCGTACGAGCTGGCCCCCCGGCTGCGCGGCACGAAGATCTTCTTCTCTTCGGGCACCACCGGGGAGCCCGGCCCGGGCGACCCGCCGGGCACGCCGTGGGACGTCGGCCTGTTCAGCGAGAAGCAGGTCGGCGAGACGAACGTGGCGTTCCGCGACCGGCTGGACGAGCTCGGCGTCCCCTACACCGCCGACATCTACGGGGCCGGCCGGCACAACTGGCCGTCCTGGATCCGGGTCGCCACCCGGATCTGGCCGGACCTGATGGCCTCGATCGGAGCCCGGAGGGCCTGAGCCCCGGCGCCGGTCAGGCGGACCGGGTCAGCGCCAGCTCCCGGACGAACCACTCGATCGTGCCGCGCAGCCCCTCCTCGACGGTCACCGCCGGCTCCCAGCCGAGCTCCGCGCGGGCCAGCGACGTGTCCGGGCGCCGCACCGCCGGGTCGTCCACCGGCCGGTCGATGAACCGGATCGGCGAGCGCGACCCGGTCAGGTCGATGATCCGCCGGGCCAGCTCCAGCATCGAGGTCTCGTACGGGCTCCCGATGTTCATCGGCCCGGAGTGCCCGGCCAGGCCCAGCTCGACGATGCCCCGGACGGTGTCGTCGACATGGCAGATCGAGCGGGTCTGCGAGCCGTCCCCGGTGACGGTGAGCGGCTCGTTCCGCAGCGCCTGCCGCACGAACGTCGGGATCGCGCGGCCGTCGTCGGGCCGCATCCGCGGGCCGTACGTGTTGAAGATCCGCACGATCGCGGCGTCGAGGCCGCGCGAGTGCCGGAACGCCGAGGTCAGCGCCTCGCCGAACCGCTTGGCCTCGTCGTACACGCTGCGCGGCCCGACCGGGTTCACGTTGCCCCAGTACGACTCGCGCTGCGGATGCTCCAGCGGGTCCCCGTACACCTCCGACGTCGAGGCCAGCAGGAACCGGGCGTCCTTGCGCCGCGCCAGCTCCAGCGCGTTGCGGGTGCCCTGGCTGCCGACCTCCAGCGTCTGGATCGGCCAGCGCAGGTAGTCGGCCGGCGAGGCGGCCGAGGCCAGGTGGAACACGTACCCGACCGGGCCCTCCACCCGCACCGGGCGGGTCACGTCGCTCTGCAGGAACGTGAAGTCCCGCCTGGGCAGCAGGTGCGCGATGGTGCGCGCCGAGCCGGTCAGCAGGTTATCGAGGCAGACCACCGATATGTCGCGGGCCAGCAGGGCCTCGCACAGGTGCGAGCCGAGGAAGCCCGCGCCCCCGGTCACGACCGCGCGCGGAGTTCTCATCGTGAATACCTCCTTCAAGGCGCTCCAGCGACCGGACCGCCGCCTCGGCGACGCGGTCGGCGGAGATCTCCAGCAGCCCCGGATCGGGCACGTCGCCGCGGGGGTCCCCGCGGCGGCCGCTCCACAGGACCTGGTGCCGGGCGCGGTCGGGCGGCGGCCCCCACAGCTCCGGCGGCGTCGGGCCGAACAGCAGCACCGACGGGGTGCGGTACGCGGTGGCCAGATGGCCGGTGCCGGTGTCGCCGCAGATCACCAGCTTCGCCCGCGCGACCAGGGCGGCCAGCTCCAGCGCCCCGGTCCGGCCGGACAGGTCCCCGCCCGGGCCGAGCCCGCCCAGCAGCGCGACGTCCCGCACGGTCCCCGCCTCGGCGGGCCCGCCGGTCACCACGACTCGCTCGCCGCGCTCCCGCAGCGCCGCGGCGACGGCGCCGTACCGCTCGGCGGGCCAGCACCGCGCCGGATACCCGGCACCCGGGTGGATCACCACGGCGCCGGGCGCCGGCGACGCCAGCGGCGGCCGGGCCAGGTCCAGATCGGCCGGGTCGGCGTCGAAGCCGTGCGCCGACACCAGCCGGCACCACCGCTCGACTTCGTGCTCCCGCGCCTTCCAGGCAGGCCCGTCGCTGCCGGGCACGTCCCGGTTCGCGAACGCGATCATCCGTTCCGGCCGCAGCGACTCCAGCAGCAGATGGCTCTCCGGGCCGCTGCCGTGCAGGTTCACCGCCAGCTCGACCGGGCCGTCCAGCGGCGGCAGCGGGGCCAGCCCGGACGCCGGGAACACGTCGTCCACGGCCCCGCTGAGCAGGGCCAGCGGCGCCACCCGGCGGGGCGCGGCCAGCGTGATCCGCCAGCCCGGCAGCCCGCGGCGCAGCGCCCGCAGCGCGGGCACGGCGGTCAGCAGGTCGCCCAGGCCCAGCGCCCGCAGCACCAGCGCCCGCGGCGGGCGGTCCCGTGTCACGGCCACGAGGGCTCCTCGGCCGGGCAGACCACCAGCTCGCGCACCTCGCACCCGGCCGGCTGCGACAGCGCGAACGCCACCGCGGCGGCCACGTCCGCCGGCCTGTTGAGCTTGGCGTCCGGGCCGGGCCTGTACTGCTCGTCGCGGCCGTCGAAGAACGCGGTGTCCATGCCGCCCGGCACCAGCATCGTGACGCCGATGTGCCCGGCCAGCTCGGTGGCCAGCGCCCGGCTGAAGCCGACGACGCCGAACTTGGACGCGCAGTACGCGGTCGCGTCGCTCACCGCCTTCAGCCCGAGCGTGGACGCGCAGGTGACGATCCGGCCGTTCGGCGCGTGCTCCAGGTACGGGATGGCGGCGCGGACGACGGCGGCGGTGCCCAGCAGGTTCACCTGCACGACCCGCTCCCAGTCCTCGGCGGGCACGTCGTTCAGTTTCCCGCAGGCGTCGATGCCGGCCGCGGTGACGACGGCGTCCAGCCCGCCGGCCTCGCGGGCCAGCCCGTGCACGGCCCGCTCGGCGCACCGCCGGTCCGCCAGGTCCGCCTGCCGGAACATGACCTCGCCGTCCGGCGCGCCGTCCTCGGTCTTGGGCGGATGCAGGTCGACGATCAGCGGCGTCCCGCCGTCGGCGGCGACGCGGCGGGCGACGGCCGCGCCCAGGCCGGAGGAGCCGCCGGTGATGAGCACCTTCATGATCAGGTTCCTTTCCTGGTGGACAGCATGCGGGTGGTCGAGCGGCCTTCCAGGAACGGCAGCAGCACGATCTCGCCCCCGCCGGCGCGTACCGTGTCCGCCTCGGGCAGCGTGACGCCGGTGTAGTCGGCGCCCTTCACCCAGATGTCGGGGCGGAGCCGTTCCAGAAGGGGTTCGGGGGTGTCCTCGTCGAACACGATGGTCGCGTCGACGTCGCTGAGCGCCCGCAGCACCCGGACCCGGTCGCAGGCGGGCGCGACCGGCCGGCCTGGGCCCTTGCGGCGCCGCACGGAGGCGTCGGAGTTGACGCAGACGATGAGGCAGTCGCCGAGCCGGCGGGCCTGCTGGAGCAGGTTGACGTGCCCGGCGTGCAGCAGGTCGAAGCAGCCGCCGGTGGCGACCACGGTGCCGCCGGCGCGCCGGGTGCGCTCGACGACGTCCCAGGCGTCGGTGCGGTCGCGCGGCGGCCGGACGGCGGGCGAGCCCGTGTCGGCCAGCCCCGCCGCGACCGCGGTGGCGGCACCGGAGCCGACGAACTCCGACGCGCGGCGCACGCCCTCGCCGACCGCCTCGGCGAGCCCGCCGCCGTCGGCCAGCACCTCGGTGGCGCGGGCGGCGAAGCTGTCGCCGGCGCCGCACGCGTCCGCCGTCCCGTGGGAGGCGGCCGGCTCGGCGGGGGCCAGGAACGGCGCGCCCGTACCGCCGCACAGCAGCGCGCCCTCGGCGCCGAGCGTGACCGCGACGGCCTCCAGCCCCCAGGCGCCGGCCAGATGCCGGGCCCGGCGGGTGGCCGGGGCCAGCCCCGACCCGGGGATCTCCGCACCCTCGGCGGCGGCCAGCCGCGCCGCCTCGTCCTCGTTGGGGGTCATCAGCCGGGTGCCGCGCACCGGCGTCCGGCCGCGCGGGTGCGGATCCCACACGACGGGCACCTCGGCCGCGAGCCGTTCCAGCAGGGTGCGGATCGCCGCGTGCCCGGTCACGCCGCGGCCGTAGTCGGAGACCAGCACGGCGCCGGCCCCGGCTAAGGCCTCCGCCACCCGGGGCCCGACCGGGCCGTCCTGCGCCCGGCCCTCGCCGACGTCCAGCCGCGCCACCGAATGCCCCTCGGCCTGGATGCGCAGCTTGCAGGGCGTGCCGCCGTGCAGATGGAACGCGGCCACCTCCAGGTGCGGCTCCAGCAGGGCGCGCAGCCGGTGCCCGGGCTCGTCGTCGGCGAGCGCCGTGACCAGCACGACCTCGCGGCCCTCGGCGGCCGCCAGCAGCGCCGCCAGCCCGGCGCCGCCCGGCCGGGGCCGCTCGTCCGCCTGGTCGATGACCGGCACCGGCGCGTCCGGGCACAGCCGCGACGCCGCCCCCACGATGTCGATGTCGAGCAGGACGTCCCCGACGACCACCAGCGGCCGGTTCACTCTCGATCACGTTCCTTTCAGCGTGTCGTCCACCACCCCGCACAGCAGATGGATCGCCGCGAGGTGGATCTCCTGGACGGTCGAGGTGCAGCCCGCGTCGACGGTGAGCGCGTCGTCGCAGGCGTCGGCCAGCGGGTTGGGCCCCGGGCCGGTGATCGCCCAGGCGGTCACGCCGAGCCGCCGGGCCTGCCGCGCCGCGGCGATCACGTTGGCGCTGCGGCCGCTGGTGGACAGGCACACCAGCACGTCGCCGGGACGGCCGTGCGCGCGGACCTGGCGGGCGAACGCGTTCACCGGCCCGTAGTCGTTGCCGATCGCGGTGATGGCGGAGGTGTCGCCGTGCAGCGGGATCGCCGCCAGCGGGCGCCGCTCGTCCTCGTACCGGCCGACCAGTTCCGCGGTCAGATGCTGCGCCTCCGCCGCGCTCCCGCCGTTGCCGCAGGCCAGCAGCCGGCCGCCGCCGTCCAGCACGCGCGCGAGCCGGCGGCCCCACACGGTGATCTTCGGCGTCCGCTCCCGGAACCGCAGCGCCGCCTCGGCCAGCTCCTCCAGCCGGTGGTCCCGCGCCGTCCCCCCGGCGGATCGCGTCCGGGCCGGGGTGTTGGTGGTGGTCACACCGTCACCTCGCTGCGGGCGGCGGCGCGCTCGTAGACGGCGAGCGTCTCGCGCGCGATCCGCGTCCAGGAGTAGCGGGACCTGGCCCGGTCGGAGCCGGCGAAGCCCATCGCCGCCCGGCCGGTCGGGTCGGCCAGCAGGTCCCGGATCCGGCGCGCCGTCTCCACCGGCCGCCGGGGCGCCACCAGGACGCCGGTGACCGCGTCCACGATGCTGTCGAGGTGCCCGCCGACGGCCGTGGCGACCACCGGGACGCCGCAGGCCATGGCCTCCAGCGGCACCATCCCGAACGGCTCGTACCACGGCAGCGTCACCACCAGGTCGGCCGAGCGCAGCAGCGCCGGGACGTCCGCGCGGCCGACCCGGCCGAGGAACTCCACCCGGCCCGCGACCCCCGCCTTGCGGGCGACCTCCCGCAGCCGGGCCACCTCCGGGTCGGCGTCCAGCCCGGCGCGCGGCGGGCCGCCGGCGACCAGCAGCTCGGCGCCCGGGATCTGCGCCAGCGCCTCGATCGCGGTGTCCACGCCCTTGCGCTCGACCAGCCGGGACAGCACCACCAGCCGGGCGGGCTCGGCGGCGGGCCCGCCGAAGCCGGACGGCGCCGCCGCGTCGGCCGGCGCGGCCGGCCGCCCGGGACTGAACCGGTCGAGGTCCACCCCGCACGGCACCACCCCGATCCGCTCTCGGGGCACGCCCATCCGCAGCAGCTCCCTGGTCTCGTCGGAGCAGGTGGCGATGACGCCGCCGGCGGTGCGGCCGATCGCCGACTCCAGCCGGATCCGCGCCTCCGGGCTGGTGTCCCTGCCGCCCTGGTGGCGGCGCTTCACCGTGCCGAGCGCGTGGTACGTCTGCACGACCGGGACCGCCCCCGCGCCCGAACGCTGCAGCGCCTCGGCCGCCTGCAAGGACGCCAGGCCGCTCATCCAGAAGTGCGCGTGCACGACGTCGGGCGGCGCGGCGGCCCAGCGGCCCTCCAGGTAGCGCGCGAAGTCGGGCATCAGCGGCAGCAGGTCGTCCTTGGGCACGGACTCGGCCGGCCCCGCGGGGACGTGCTCGACGGTCACGCCGGGCGCCAGTCTCAGCCGGTCCGGCAGGCCGGGCGCGTCCCGCCTGGTGTAGACGGTGACGTGATGGCCCTGGCGGCCCATCTCGGTCGCGAGGTCGGCCACGAAGACGTTCTGCCCGCCTCCGTCGGCACCGCCGAGTCCTTCCCGTGTGGCGAGCGGGCTCGCGTGCTCGGAGACCATGGCTATCTTCATCGGGTCACCTCCGTGAGGATGTGCCGCCAGTCCCGCAGGAAGCGGGGCAGCCCGTACCGGTCCACGGCGTGGGCGCGCGCCTCCTTCCCCATCTGGCGTGCGCGCGGTCCGTCCGCCGCGAGGGAGCGCGCCGCCTCGGCCAGGGTGGCGACCCTGGTGGACAGCACGCCGGCCTCGGGCGGGACGGCTTCGACGGCCTCGGTGGTCGCCAGCGCCACCACCGGGAGGCCGAGCATCATCGCCTCGATCAGCGCGAGGCCGAGCGAGGTCCAGCGGTACGGGTGCACGTAGACCCGGCACCGGGCCAGTTCCTCGTGCATCCGCGCCTGGGGGAGGTCCTCGTAGGTCCGGAGGCGTTCCGGGGCGATGCCGAGCCGGCGGGGGACGTCCGAGACGTTCATCCCGAACAGGTCCAGCGGCACGGCCTCGGCGAGCGCCGGGAGCAGGTCGGTGCCGGCGACCCGGCCGCGGCGCAGCGGGTCGTTGACGACGACGGCGGCGCGCGGCCGGTCGCCCGCGAACCGGTGGCCGGGGTCCACGACGCCGTGCTCGATGACCGTGGTGGGTGCGCGGCCGCAGTTCCAGAACAGCTCGTTGAAGTGGGTGACGTGGACGACGGGGATGTCGGAGCGGTTGTAGAGGAAGTGCCGGCTGTCGGGGACGACCTCCTCGGGCAGGCTGGCGTCGGCGGGCGTGCGGCGCGGGGTGTCGTGCTCGACGTAGACGGCCGGGACGTCGCGGCCGGGGCGGCGGCCCAGCCAGCGCTCGCACAGCCCGATCTCGCGCGGGCGCTGCAGGACGACGGCGTCCACGTGCTCGTCCCGCAGCAGGTCGTACGGCACCTCGACGGCGCGGTCGGGCCAGTGGAAGGTGTCCGGGCGGCCCCTGCCGTCCGGCCCCCGGTCCGGGGTGAGTGGTACCAGGGTGGTCTGCGGCCCGTGGACGAACGACGTCGCCCACGACCCGTGCACGTGCCAGAGCAGGACCCTCATCGGCCGATCAGCTCCTCGACGGCCGCGACGACCCGGGCCGCGGGCACCGCGGCGAGGCAGGGGTGGCCGGGGACCGGGCACTCGCGCGCCCGGGTGTCCTTGCAGGGGGCGTCCTGGTCGCCGAGGAGGATCGTGCGGACCCCGTACGGCGCCCAGCGCGCGGCCGGGACGGTCGGCGCGAACAGCGACACGACCGGCGTGCCCACGGCGGCGGCCAGGTGGGCGGGGCCGGTGTTGCCGGCGACGACGGCGCGGGCCTCGGCCAGCACGCCCGCCAGCTCGGCCAGCGAGGTGCGTCCGCCGAGGTCGAGCCCGTCGTCGCCCGCGACGTACGCGGTGAGCTCCTTCTCGTCGCGGTGGCCGGTGACGACGACGCGGTGCCCGGCGGCGGCCAGCAGCCGTACCGCCTCGGCGCAGCGCTCGGGCGGCCAGGCGCGCGCCGGCACGGACGTCCCGGGGTGGACGACGACGTGCCCGGGGCCGCCGGTGAACGGCCACGCCTCGGGCAGCCCGCCGCGGACCCGCAGCCGCGTGTCGGCGGGGGCGGGGAAGCCGGCGTCGGCGGCCAGCGCCAGCATCCGCTCGGTCTCCGGGACGTCGCCGTCGGGCCGGTGCCGCAGGTCCAGCAGCGACCCCGGGTAGTCCTCGCTGATCCCGCCGATCCAGGGCACGCCGGCCAGCCGGAACTGGAGCGCCAGCGGCAGCGGCGACTGGTGGAACGAGGTGAAGATCAGCGCCCGGTCGAAGCGGCCGTCGCGGACGGTCCGCACCAGGTCGCCGAGCGCGGCGGCGTCGACCGGCCCGGGTTCGGGGTCGATCCAGGGCGCGCACCACTCCACGACGCGGTCGACGCCCGGCAGCAGGTCGGCGGCGGCCCGGCCGCGCGGCCCGCACAGCAGGACGACCTCGTCGGCGCGTGCGGCCACGGCCCGGATCGCGGGCCCGGCGAGCAGGACGTCGCCGAGGTTGTCGAGGCGTGCGACCAGTGCTCTCATCGGCCGTGCTCCTCCCCGAGTACGAGGTCTACGGCGCTGCGGAGGTCGGGCGCGACCTCGCGGGCCCGCGCGATCTCCTCCAGCCGGGTCCGGGCGGTCGGGACGAGGATGCCGCGGGCCCCCGCGGCCGCCGCGGCCTCCACGTCCCGGCCGATGTCGCCGATGACCACGCAGTCGGACGGGTGCGCGCCGAGCCGTTCGGCGGCGCGCTCGACCAGGCCGGGGCGCGGCTTGCGGCAGGAGCAGCCGGCGGCGTGGTCGTGCGGGCAGATCTCCCACACGTCGATGCGGCCGAGCAGCTCCTCGACGCGGGCGTTGACGCGCAGGACGTCCCGCGCGGTGATGTAGCCCTTGCCGACGCCGGACTGGTTGGACACGACGCCGATGCGCACGCCGTGGCGGCGCAGCCGTTCGAGCGCGTCCGCGGCGCCCGGCATCGGCTCGACGTGGGCGGGGTCGCCGTTGTACGGGACGTCGTGGATGAGCGTGTCGTCCCGGTCGAACAGCACGACCCGGCGCCGCGGCCAGGGCGCGGCCTTGCGGTGCCGGATCAGCCCCCGCACGCGGTGCCGGACGGCGGCGGGCGGGATCGCGACGCTGGTGACCAGCATCCGGGCGATCTCGCCGGGCGAGCGCGGACCCGGCCGGATGCGTGCGGCGGCGAACTCGGCGGTCATCCCGACCCACACCAGCCCAGCGGCGGCGGCGATCCCCGCGAGCCCCGGAGAACGCCCCCATGCCCGACGCCCAAAGGACGCGGCGGTCCCGGCAGGGCCGGGAGCGTGTGTCCGGGCCCAGCGGCCGAGGGATGCGGCGGTTCCGGCAGGGGCGGGAGTGTGTGTCCGGGCCCGGAGGCCGAGGGAGGCGGCGATCCCAGCTCGCTCGGTGAGTGGGGTAGGGCGGGCGGTGCGGGTGGTGAGGAGGGCGAGGGCGGCGAGTGCGGTCGTGCCGGCGGTGGTGGTGAGGAGGTGGCGGCGGAAGCGGCCGCGGCCCTCGCCCGCGCGGGCCCGCCAGTCCCGGCCGTGCACGCGCTTCATCAGGACGTCGTCGGCGTTGCCCGCCTGGGCCCGTACCGAGGCCCAGAAGCCGGCGGGCCGCACCGGGTGCGTGACCCGGCGGGTACCGCGGACGAGCCGGTGGCCGGCGTCCATGGCCCGCAGCGCGAGGTCGGCGTCCTCCCGGTACGCGCGGCCGTAGCGCTCGTCGAAGCCCCCGCATTCGGCGAGCACGGCGCGCCGGTAGGCCATGTCGGCGGTGATCCAGGACGCCCGTTCCAGCCCGGCGGTGTTGCGCTCCCAGTCGGTGGGGCGCCGCCCGGCGGGCAGCGGCACGGTCAGCCGGCCCTGGCTGCCGCCGGCGCCGGCCGGCACCGCGGCCAGGTCGGCGGCCAGTTCGGCCGCCCAGCCCTGCGCGATGACGACGTCGTCGTCCAGGAACACGACCCACTCGGTGGTGGCGGCGCGCCAGCCCGCGTTGCGCGCGGCGGCCGGGCCGCGCCCGCCGGACCGCAGCACCTCCACCCGCTCGTCGACCTCGGGCGGCAGCGGCAGCGGGGCGCCCGGCTCCGGCCGGTCGTCCACCACGATGATCGCGCGCGGGCCGTCCGCGCCGGCGGCGGCGGCGAGCGAGTTCAGCAGCGTCCGCAGGAGCGTGCGGAGGCTCGGCCGCCCGATCGTCGGGACGACGACGCTGTACGAGAGGGACGAGAGCGCTGCCATCAGGCGGGGGCCCCCTTCTCGTACAGGGCGGACCGCCGCACCACGTACGGGCCGATGGCCAGCAGGTCCACCGGCGCGGACCCGAAGCACTCCAGCGCGTCGCGCGGGTCGTCGACCATCGGCCGGCCCGCGGTGTTGAGGCTGGTGTTCACCACGACCGGCAGCCCGGTGCGGGTGTGGAACGCCTCCAGCAGGTCCGCCACCAGCGGCTCGTCCTCGCGCGCCACGGTCTGGACGCGGGCGGTGCCGTCCACGTGCACGACGGCCGGGATGCGGTCCCGCCATTCCGGCTTCACCCGGTGGACGAACAGCATGTACGGGCTCGGGATCGGCCCCTCGAAGATGTCGGCGGCGCGGTGCAGCGCGACCATCGGCGCGATCGGCCGGAACTGCTCGCGGCCCTTGACGGCGTTGAGCCGGTCGAGGTTGCCGGCGCTGCCCGGGTGGGCGAGCAGGGAGCGGTGGCCCAGCGCGCGCGGGCCGTACTCGCTGCGGCCCTGGAACCAGGCGACGATCTCGTCGCGGGCCAGCGCGTCGGCGACCGTCCCGGCGAGGTCGGCGGGCCGCTCGTACGGGACGTGCGCCTCCTCCAAGCGGGCGGCCAGCTCCCCGTCGCTCCATTCCCGGCCGAGCGCGGCGCCGGGCATCGGCGCGATCCGCTCGCCGGCGTCCCAGGCCAGGTGCAGCGCGGCGCCGAGCGCGGTGCCCGCGTCGCCGGCGGCGGGCTGCACCCAGATGTCGGTGTACGGGCTCTCGGCCGCCAGCCGGGAGTTGGCGACGCAGTTGAGCGCCACCCCGCCGGCCAGCGTCAGCCGGTCCGCGCCGCTGCGGCCGTGCGTCCAGGCCGCGAGCTCCAGGAGGACCTCCTCCAGCCGCGCCTGCACGCTGGCGGCCAGGTCGGCGTGGTCGTCGGTCCAGCGGTCCTCGCCCGAACGCGCCTTGGCCAGCGCGCCCCAGTCGATCCGCCCGATCGAGAACCCGCCGTCGCCGGTGGCGCGCACGTGCTCGCGCAGCTCGTCCAGGAAGCGCGGCTCGCCGTACGAGGCGAGCGCCATGACCTTGTACTCGTCGCTGGAGCGCAGGAAGCCCAGGTGCTCGGTCAGCTCCTCGTACATGAGGCCGAGCGAGTGCGGCAGCCGCTGCGACGCGAACGTGGTGAACCCGCCGCCTTCGTAGGTGCCGGCCAGATGGGAGTGCGCCTCGCCGCGCCCGTCCAGGACCAGCACGTCGCCCCGGCCGGGGTCCGGCGCGGCCAGCGCGGCGGACGCGGCGTGCGCCAGGTGGTGCGGGACGTACCGGACGATGCCGGGGTCCAGCCCGGGCAGCGCGGTCGCCAGGAAGTACGGGGCCCGGGTGGCGTAGCGGGTGCGCAGCTCCTCCCAGCCCGCGTCGTGGCCCTCGATGCCGGGCTCGGCGAGCATCGGGTCGTAGGAGTAGGCGACGGCGTCCAGGTCGCCGGGTTCGAGCCCGGCCTCCGCCAGGCACCATCGCGCGGCGTGCTCGGGCAGTTCCCAGGCCGAGAACGGGACCGGGCGCTTGCCGTGCTTGCGCCGGCTGAACCGCTCCTCCTCGGCGGCCGCCACGACCGTCCCGTCCACCACCAGCGCGGCGGCGGGGTCATGGAAGATGGCATTTATTCCGAGAATGCGCATTTCGGTGACTCCGATCCGACGGGTTCACCCGGCGACGCCCGAATTATCCGGAGAACACGCGCGTTCAACGTGGCTCGTGAAGGCGTGCCGATCGGCGCGGGCGAGGCGCACCCGGGCAGCACGGCCGATGTCCATGCCGAAACGGCACCGGCGCGTGCGGGCGAGTTGAGATTTCAGGAGTGAAGTCGCTGGCCTCGCGAAATCACCTATAGGTCATTCACCTCTGGATCTCACCGAGGAGAAGCGGGACAAACGGAAGAGTCGGAAGAAGTGCTGTGATGAAAGTCACACCAGCATCAGGGGTGCGCGCGCCCCCCCGGGAGCACGGCGTGACCAGGCGACATGTACCGCCCCAACACGGGTAGGTGCGCGGTCATGCACTGCACGGTCGTCGTCATCACCCGCGACCGGCGCGCCTCGCTGCTGCGGACCCTGTCCCGGCTGGCCGCGCTGCCGGAGCGGCCACCGGTCATCGTCGTCGACAACGCCTCCGGCGACGGCACGGCGGAGGCCGTCGCCGCCGAGCACCCGGAGGCCACGCTGATCCGCGCGGACCGCAACCTGGGCGCGGTGGGCCGCAACCTGGCCGTCGACCACGTGCGGACGCCGTACGTGGCGTTCTGCGACGACGACACCTGGTGGGCGCCGGGCTCGCTCGCCCGCGCCGCCGCCCTGCTGGACGCCCGCCCCCGCCTCGCCGCCGTCACCGGCCGCATCCTCGTCGAGCCCGGCGGCCGCGAGGACCCGATAGTCCCCGAGCTGCGGGACTCGCCCGTACCGGGGCCGGAATGGCTGCCAGGGCCCGCGCTCGGCTCGTTCCTCGCGGGCGCCTCGGCGCTGCGCGCGGACGCGTTCCGGGAGGCCGGCGGATTCTCGTCCCGGCTCTGGCTCGGCGGCGAGGAGGAGCTGCTCGCCGCGGACCTGATGACGCTCGGCTACCACCTCTGCTACGCCGCCGACGTCGTCGTGCACCACGAGCCGTCCGGCGTCCGCGACCCGCACCTGCGGCGCCGCGACGGCATCCGCAACACCCTGTGGACCACCTGGCTGCGGCGGCCGCTGCCCGCCGCGGCGCGCCGTACCGGGGGGCTGCTGAACGGCGTGCCCCGCGACCGGCACACCGCCGCCGCGCTGGCCCGCGCCGCCGCCGGGATCCCCTGGGTGCTCCGCGAGCGCCACCGGGTGCCCGCGCACGTCGAGGCGCGGCTGCGCACCCTGGACGCCCCCCAGCGGCGGTCGCGCGCCCGCCGCTACGTCAGCTAGCCCGCCGCGGATGTCCTGCCGCAGACCGGAGACCGCCATGTCCGATGTCACGATCGTGGTCGCGACCCGCGACCGGGCCGCCGAACTGCGCCGCAGCCTGAGCAGGCACACCGCCCCGGTGATCGTGGTCGACAACGCCTCCGCCGACGGCACCGCCGAGGTCGCCGAGGAGGCCGGGGCGCGGGTGGTCCGGCTGCCCCGCAACGAGGGCGCCGCCGCCCGCAACACCGGCGTCCGGCTCGCCCGGACCCGGTACGTCGCGTTCGCCGACGACGACTCCTGGTGGGCGCCCGGATCGCTGGAGCACGCGGCCGCCGTCATGGACGCCCACCCCCGGACGGCGCTGGTCGCCGCCCGCGTCCTGGTCGGCGAGCGCGAGCGCCTGGAACCGGTGTCGGAGCTGATGGCCAGGTCGCCGCTCGGCCACCCCGGCGACCTGCCCGGACGCGCCATCCTCGGCTTCCTGGCCTGCTCCGCCGTCGTCCGCCGGGACGCGTTCCTCGCCGTCGGCGGCTTCTCCGAGACGCTGCACTTCGGCGGCGAGGAGGAGCTGCTCGCGCTGGACCTGGCCGCGGCCGGCTGGGGCCTGGCCTACCTGCCCGAGATCATCGTCCACCACCACCCGTCGCCGCACCGCCCCGACCCCGGCGCGCGGCGGCGCCGCGAGACCCGCAACCGGCTGCTGACGGCGTGGCTGCGCCGCCCGATCCCGGTCTTCGTCCGGACCGCGCTGACCGCCCTCACCAGCCGGGACGGCCGCGGCGGGCTGGCCGACGCCGCCCGCGCCTGGCCGCGGGTCGCGGACGCGCGCCGCCCCGTGCCGCCCGAGGTCGAGCGCGCCCGCAGCGCGCTGGAGACGTACTGAACGGTCAGTGGTGCCAGGGCAGCCGGACGGGCTCGTCCGGAACGTCCCCCTTGAGCAGGTCCGCAAGCAGCGGCGCCAGCTCCAGGGGGAAGACCGGGTCGCCGGTCGCCGCCAGCTCGTCCACCGTCCACCACCGGTGCCCGAGCATGTGCTCGCGCTCGAACGCCTCCTGCCCGCCGGTGTCGACCTCGTGCGCCCGCGTCCGGTACAGGAAGAAGTCGTCGCGGAACCTGCCGCGCGCCCAGCCCAGGTCGGCGTACCCCGAGGTCGTCGCGACCGGCGCGCCGAGCTCGCCCGGCGCGACCGCCAGCCCGGTCTCCTCGCGCAGCTCGCGCGCCGCGGCCTCGGCGAGACCCTCGCGGGCGCCGACCCCGCCGCCGGGCGTGATCCAGCAGTGCCCGGGCGCCTCCCGGTGCCGGAACCGGAACAGCAGCAGCCGGTCCGAGGCGTCCACCAGCAGGATCCGCGCCGAGCGCCGGCGGTAGCCGTCGCTCCGCGCCCGCCTCACCTGCCGAGCTCGGCTTCGAGCTTCTCCAGCTGCGCCTCGTAGATCCGCTGGAGCCCGCGCGGCGCGAACGTCCGCTCGAAGAACCCGCCGACGCCGCCGGCGCCGTTCCACGTCGTGGTCACCCGTACCCGCGCGCCCTGCCCGGCGGGGGAGACCGTCCAGGTCGTGACCATGGAGGAGTTGGCGTCCCGCTCCACCAGCGTGTTCGCGTCCGGAACGGTCACCGACACCAGGCAGTCGCGGACCCGCTTGCTGGTCGCGGCCAGCTTCCAGTGGACCGTGGTCCCCTCGCCCTGCCCGCCCTCGCGCACCTCGTACTCGCTGAAGTGCTCGGTCAGCACCCGCGACCGGGTGCCGCTGTAGTCCCCGAGCGCCGCGACCACCCGCTCGGGGCTCGCGCCGACGGTCTTCTCCGCGCTTGCCGTGACCTCACCCATCCCCCCATCCTCGCGCACCCGCGGTGGTGATCACGCCTCGACGATGCCGATCCGCTCGCCCGGGACGAGGATCACGTCCCGCGAGCCGTAGCGCGGCAGCGGCGCCGGATCGCGCAGCTCGGCGTCGCCGATCACGTGCAGCCGGTCCGCGCCGATCGCGCGCACCTCGTACCCCGCCGCGCGCAGCTCCCGGATGACCTCCCGGAGCCGGTGCGCCTCCCGCAGCACCTCCACGACGATCACCGGCCGCTCCTCCAGCAGCCAGTCCCGCACCGACTCCAGGACGTTGGCCTCGTACCCCTCGATGTCGAGCTTGACCAGGTCGACCTTCTCCACCAGCGCGCTCATCGGCACGGTCGGGACGGTCACCGACGCGGTGGCGGGGCGGCCGGAGATGCCCTCGGTGCCGGTGGCGAGGTACGCCCCGGTGGGCGCGGCGTAGCGCTCCTGGTCGGGCAGCGCCAGCTCCATCGCCGCCGGCGCCCCCTCGCCGACGACGGCGGCCTGGACGACGGTGACGTGCTCCAGCCCGTTCAGCTCCACGTTCCGGCTGGTGATCGCCGCGGACTCGGGGTTGGCCTCGACGGTGGTGTACGGCGTTCCCGGCGCGGCCAGCGCGCCCTGGACGGTGTAGTAGCCGATGTTCGCGCCGATCTCCAGGATCCGGGTGGAGCGGGCGCAGAGCGTCCGCCACCAGTGGGTCTCGGCGCCCTCGTAGCCGTGCTCGCCGTACCAGAAGAGGAGCTGCGCGAGCCGCGACCGGGACGCGTCGAGCCGTACCCCCGAGCCGCCGGGAAGCTCGAATTCGGTCAGCGGGGAGAGCGGCCGGTGCCGCAGGACCCCGGCGAGCGCGCGCCAGAAAAGGCGGCCCGAGGCCGCGTTCCGGTCGCGGACGGCGATGACGAGCCTTAAGGGAACCGCCGTGAGCGAACGCGAAAGCGCGATGCGCGCACGGAGCCGTAACCGAACGGAAAGAGATAGTGACATATCGCCCCTCGCAGACAATTTTGACGCGAGATCGTCACAGCTTTTCACTCGTGCGGCAAGTCGTTTGGATTGGTCGCGCGCCGCATGTCAACGGCGCACGCGAAATTGTGAGCGCATGACAATTTGGAACGCTCCCGTTGGGACTCGGAGGACGGCGGTATCGCCTCCGGGGCGATCTGGACGAGAGGCATGTTCCGCGCGGCGGCGTACGGGTAATGCCGGTGCATGCTTCGATGGGGGGTGCGGTTTCCGGCCGCCCGGCTGGTGGCCGGGGCCGTTCTGGCGGGAGCCGCGTGCAACGGGTGCGCCGCGGCCGAGGACGGCGGCGTGCGGTCGGCGGTCGCCTCGCTGTACGGGGCCGTGCGCGACGGCGACGGCCGGGCCGCCTGCGAGCGGCTCGTACCGCGGGCGGCGCGCTCGCTGGAGTCGGGCGGGTCGGACTGCGCACAGGAGATCCTCGGGCTGGGCCTGCGCGGCGGGCCCGTCCACGACGTGGAGGTCTGGTCGGACCGGGCCCGCGCCGGCGCGGGCTCCGACACCGTGTTCCTCACCCGGTGGGGGGACGGCTGGCGCGTGAGCGCCGCCGGCTGCCGGGCGCAGGGGGACCGCCCGTACGACTGCGAGGTGTCGGCGTAGACCGGCGGTGGGCGCGAAGGGAGGAGGGCGGATGAAGGTGGTCTTCACCGCGATCCTGGTGATCCTTTTCGGCGGGCTGGCCTACTTCGCCGCCATCGGGCTGCTGCACCGCTGACGCGGGAAGGGACGGGATGCGACGCTTTCTGCGGGACAACGGGCTGACGCTGTTCTTCCTCGGGGCGCTCCTGCTGGCCCTCATCGGCCAGGCGTTCTCGGGCCTGGCCGACTACAACGACGAGCAGGTCGCCGAGGGCGCGCCGGAGGCCGGGCTCGGCGACTACCTCACCGGCTCGTCGTTCGCCGTGGACGTGACCGAGAACTGGCAGTCGGAGTACCTGCAGTTCTTCCTCTACATCTTCATCACCGTGTGGCTGATCCAGCGCGGCTCGACCGAGTCCAAGACCGCGGAGCAGGCGGGGACGGAGTCCGACCGGGACCAGCGCGCGGGGGAGCACGCCGACCCGTCGTCGCCCGCCTGGGCGCGCGCCGGCGGGCTGCGCGGGGCGCTGTTCTCGCGCTCGCTCGGCCTGGTGATGGGCCTGGTCTTCGCGCTGTCGTGGCTGGTGCAGTCGGTGACGGGGCTGGTCTCGTACAACTCCCAGCAGCTCGCGCAGTACGAGGACACCGTGTCGTGGGGCGGCTACCTGGCCTCGCCCGACTTCTGGAACCGGACGCTGCAGAACTGGCAGTCGGAGTTCCTGGCGGTGGCGTCGATGGCGGCGCTGTCCATCTACCTGCGGCAACGGGGGTCGCCGGAGTCCAAGCCGGTCGGGGCGCCGCACGAGGCCACCGGACTCGAAGGCTGATCCAGGCCACCGGACTCGGCGGTATGGATCGCGCGGAGGCATTAAGGTCATGGCACGATCCCTCGTCCGAGCCGATTCCGGAGGTGCCATGGCCGCGGCGGAATGGGCGCCCACGGGCGTGGACCTCACCACCCCCAACACGGCGCGCATCTACGACTACCTGCTCGGCGGGAAGGACAACTACGAGGCCGACCGCAGGGTGGCCGAGCAGCTGCTGAAGATCATCCCCGAGTCGCGGATGGCCGCCCGGCAGAACCACCTGTTCATCGGCCGCGCGGTCCGCTTCCTCATCGGGGAGGGCGTCCGGCAGTTCATCGACATCGGCACGAAGCTGCCGACGCGCGGCGGCGTCCACGACGTGGCGACCGGGCTGGCCCCGGACGCGCGGGTGGTGTTCGCCGACAGCGACCCGGTCGTGCTGGCGCACGCGCGGGCGCTGCTGACCGGCGCCACCGGACGGACGCTGGTGGCCGGCGCCGACCCGCGCCGGCCGGACGCCGTCACCGAGGACCCCGAGGTCCGGCGGCTGATCGACTTCGACCGGCCGGTGGCGGTCATCCTGGACCGGGTGCTGCACTTCATCGAGGACGCCGCCGAGGCCGCCGCCGCCGTCGAGCGGCTGCACGCCGCGCTGCCGGGCGGCCACCTGGTCTTCACCCACATCACCCAGGAGCCGCGGCCCGAGGCGGGCGGCGAGGTCGGCCAGGTGTTCCGGCCGACCGACGGGCTGTTCTGGGGCCGCGGCCGGGACGAGATCGCGCGCATCGTCGCGGCGTTCGAGCTGGTGGAGCCCGGGCTGACGTACACCTCGCAGTGGCGCCCCGGGCCGGACGACGAGCGGATCGCCTTCCCCGAGCGCACCTACACGCTCGCGGGCGTCGGGCGCGCCTGAGCGGCCGCGGCACCGTACGGCACCGGGTCCGTGGTCACCGTCCGGGGCGCCCGGACGGTGGCCGCCGCGACGATCCCGGCGGCCACCGTGAGCATGATGACGGTGGCGAGCAGCAGCACGCTCTTCTGGTACGACACGTGCCACAGGCTGGAAGCCGGCGGGGCGGGCTGTCAACGGCCGCCCCGGGGAACGGGCGATCACACGCATGCCGGACCTGGCGGAATCCCCACCGGAGCCGTCATTTGCGGCCTATCCGCTATCTCTTTTAAGCCCCCATAAAACTCGCTAGAGTGACCACCTCATCACAGAACACGACCGGCGGCCGGTCACGCGGGTGACGCATGCCCTCATCCGGCCGCGCGGCCGTACGGTCGACCGAGGGGGAGCCTTGGACGTCTACCGGACCAGGCCCGGCACCGGACCGGCTTTCTCCGGCGGGTCGCTGGAGACGAGGACCCTGGAGACGCTGATCACGCGGGACTACGACTCCCGCCCGGCGCTCGTGTACGAGCGGCTGCGCGCCAAGTACGGCCCGGTCGCGCCGGTCGACGTCCTCGGCGTCCCGTTCTGGCTGGCCCTCGGCTACGCCGAGGTGCTGGAGGTGCTGCGCAACCAGCGCGGCATCTGGAGCAAGCGGCTCGCGGACTGGCCCGCGTGGACCGAGGGCCGGGTGCCCGAGGACTGGCCGCTGCGCCCCGCGCTCGCGGTCGACCACATCGTCTTCCAGGAGGGCGGGCGGCTGCGCGACCTGCGCGCCGCGTACCACGAGGCGCTCAAGCCGTACCAGGACCCCGCGCACGCGCAGGCCCGCCGGTTGCGCCAGGTCATCACCCGGTACGCCGACGAGCTCATCGACGTCATGTCCGAGGGCGGGCCGACAGGGTGGGCCGACCTGTCCGCGCAGTACGCCCGGCCGCTGCCGCTGATGGTGGTGGGCGAGCTGCTCGGCGTGCAGGGCGACGGCGGCGACGAGGTCCTCATGGACATGTGGCGGGTGCTGGACGCCGGCCCCGACTCGGCCGCCGCGCTCGACCGGCTGCTGGCCGCGCTGGGCGAGCTGGGCGCCGCCCGGATGGCCCGCCCGCAGGAGGACATGCCCTCGTACCTCCTCGCCGCGCACCCGGGGCTCACCGTCGACGAGATGTCCCGCGAGCTGATGATGATCGTGGGCGTCACCGGCGACTACACCGGCGTGCTCATCGGCAACACCATCGCCGAGGTGATCACCGCCAATCCCGAGGTCCGGGCCAGCCTGTCGGCCGGGATGATCCGGGAGACGGTGAACCGGGTCGCGATGCTGAACCCGCCGATGGCCAACCTCACCTTCCGCTGCCCCTCGGTCGACGTCCGGCTGGGCGACGTCACCATCGCCGCCGGCGAGCCGGTGATGCTGTCGGTCGCCGCCGCGCACGCCGACCCCGCGTTCGCCGCCGGGCGCGGCACGGACGCGATGTTCAGCTCCCGCGCGCACCTGGCCTGGGGCGCGGGCCCGCACGACTGCCTGGGCCGCGAGCTGGCCACCACGATCGTCACCATCGCCATCGAGCGGCTCTTCGAGCGCTTCGGCGCCCTGGCGCTGACCCTGCCGGCCGACCAGCTCCCGTGGCGCTCGTCGCCGCTGATGCGCGGACTGCGGTCGCTGCCCGTCCGGTTCGAGCTGGCCGAGCAGGGCCGCCCCGCCGGACCGGCCGGTGCCGCCGCGGCCCCGGCCCAGCCCGTCCGGGAACGGCAGGAGGCCCCGCGCTCCGCGCTCTGGCGGTTCGTGCGCGGCCTGCGCCGGCAGCGGTAGCCGCTCTCAGGCGGCGCCGATCGACCGCATGAGCATCGGGAACGCCCGGTGCAGCTCCCGCTCCCAGTACGGCCAGGTGTGCGTGCCCGGCCCGTAGAGGTTCGCGGTCACGGTGAGGCCGAGCTCCCCAGCCCGCTCGACGAACGCCCGGTTGGCGCGGTCGAGCACGGCCTCCAGGGCGTCGTCGGCCGCGCCCGGCGGATCGAGCGGTCCCGGCGTCCCGTTGCCGGAGGCGATGTAGAGGGGCAGGCCGCGCAGGCGCGGAGCCAGCTCGTACGGGCTGTGCGCGCGCCAGATCGCGGCCTGCTCCACCGGGTCGCCCCACAGCGCGAGCGGGTCGCCGCCGAACGCCGCCACCATCTCCATCAGCATCCCGGCCCCCGGCACCGTGTGGAGCACGCCGCTGAACGAGGCCGCCGAACGGAACAGGTCCCGGTGCCGCGCCGCGTACCCCAGCGTGCCGAGGCCGCCCATGGACAGGCCCGCCACCGCGCGCCGGCCGCCCGCGCCGAACTCCCGTTCCAGGAGCGGCAGCAGCTCGCGCAGGTGGAACGTCTCCCACGCGGGCGGGCCGCCGGCGCCGCCGTTCCACCAGTCGGAGTACATGCCGTGCGTGCCCGCCTCGGGCATCACGACCATGACGCCGGTGCCGGCGGTCAGCTCCGCGACGTCGGTGTTCGCCGTCCACGCCGTCCAGCCGGGGATCATGTCGCAGCAGCCGTGCAGCAGCAGGAGGACGGGCGCGTCCGCGGCCGGCCGGGCGGGCAGCAGGATCCGCGCGTGCCCGTCGCGGCCGAGCGCGGGCGAGGCGATCGTGAGATCGACGGTGCGCGCGGCCACCTCGTCCACCCGGGTGATGCGCGCGGCATCCCCGGTCACCGTTCCCGGACGCGTTTCACTCACCTCGGCTCCCGAATGATTCCGGCAGCCTACCGGGCCCCTCCGGCCGGCGGCATCGGCCGGGGGGCGAGTTCGCGGTTGCCGCTGCGGGCACCCGCGGTTAGGGTCATGATCGTGACTGCCGGGTCGGCCATGGGCCAGGAGCGAGAGAGGTTCCCGGCCGGCGCGTGAGCGTCCGGCGGGCCAGGGGCCCGCCCGCTCCTTCTTCCTGAGACGTTCCCCGATCCCACGAAGAAGTAGAGAGCAGCGCACTTTGCCGATCGATTTCAACCAGCACGTCATCGACGAGTTCCGGGCGAACGCGGGCCGCGTCGGCGGGCCCTTCGAGGGCGGCCGGCTCCTCCTGCTGACCACCACCGGGGCGCGGACGGGCGCCCGGCACACCACCCCGCTGGGCTACCTCCCCGACGGCGGCGAGCGCGTCATCGTGATCGCCTCCGCCGCGGGCGCGCCCAGGCACCCGGCCTGGTACCACAACCTGGTCGCGAACCCGCGCGTCACCATCGAGGACGGCACCTTCACCTACGAGGCGGACGCGGTCGTCCTGGCCGGCGCCGAACGCGACGAGATCTTCGCCCGCGCGGTCGAGGCCGACCCCGGCTGGGCCGAATACCAGGCCAAGACCACCCGGACCCTGCCGGTGGTCGCGCTCAAGGCCATCGACGGCGGTTCTCCGGAGGGGCGGCCCGGCGACGCGCTCAAGGCCGTGCACGCCGCGTTCCGCAGGGAACTGGAGCTCGTCCGCAAGGAGATCGCGGACTCGGGGCCCGGCCTGGGCGCCCAGCTGCGGATCAACTGCCTGACGCTGTGCCAGGGACTGGAGCACCACCACGCCATGGAGGACGGCGGGATGTTCCCGCACTTCGAGCGGGCGGTCCCCGAGCTCGCCCCCGCCATGGCCCGGCTGCGCGAGGAGCACCGCACGGTCAAGCGCCTCCTGGACGAGCTGAGCGCGCTGCTGGCCGCGGAACGGCCCGACCGCGAGGTCCTGCTCGCCGAGGTGGAACGGCTCACCGCCGCGCTGGAGGCCCATCTCGACTACGAGGAGGAGCAGCTCATCCCGCTTCTGAACGGCTGACCGCCGCGGCCAGGGTGAGCGGGGCGGCGATCAGCAGCGCCAGCGCCGGGACCGCGATGCCCGAGTCGTTCACCGCGAAGCCGGCCGCGGCGGTGACCAGCACGGCGAGCAGCGCGGCGCGCAGGGCGGGCGCGTCCCGGTAGAGGCGGCCGAGCACGCCGTCGCGCCGCAGCAGCACGGCCATCAGCAGGACGAGGGCGCCCGCGGCCGGCAGCGTGATCCAGGCGGTGCCGAGCGAGTTCAGCATCGAGTCCGCCTTGCGCTCCAGCACCGGCCACGCGCCGCCGCCGAGCGCCCGGTGCCAGAAGTCCCCGAGATGGGAGCGGGCGGCGGCCGGGCGCAGCGAGTCGGCGTACGCCAGCCCGGCGACGAGCAGCGCGCCGCCCGCCCCGGCCGCCAGCAGCGGCCGGAGCGAGATCCGGCGGCCCGCCGCCCACAGCGCCAGCAGCACCACGCCCGGCGTCAGCGCGAGCACGCCGCCGAAGTCGCTGCCCCAGCCCGGCCACCCGTCCACCACGATCGCGGCGCCGCCGACCAGGACGGTCAGCGCCACCGCCAGGCGGCGGCGCCCGGCGGCGACCGCGGGCGCCGCGAGCCCGGCCGCGCAGATCAGCGCGGCCGTGGCGAACAGCGCGAACGTCAGGTTCCCGAAGCCGTAGAAGCGGCCCGCGGCCAGGGAGAAGTTGCCGTTGAGGCTGTCGGCCTGCAGCGGCGAACCGGCGACGGCGTCGGCGGCCAGCGTCACGCAGGTGACCGCCGCGACCGCCGTGACCGGCCCGAGCGGGCGCCGCCGCCACGGCCCGGCCACGGCCAGCCCCACGACGGCGGCGCCCGCCGCGAGGACGGCCGCCGCCAGCCCGGCCGCCGGATGCTCCGCCCGCCACCACGGGACGAGATTCGCCAGGTACGTCGCGGCGGGCGCGGCCGCGGCGAGCAGCGCCGCGTACCGGACGGCCGGGAGCACCCGCCGGCGCGCGCCGCGGCGCCACGCCAGGGCGGCGAGGCCGTACACCGCCAGCTGCCCGCCCACGAGCGCGATGTTGAACGGCGCCACCATCGACCGGGTGACGCGGGCGGCCAGGTCCCGCTCCCGCAGCCGCTCGACGGGCCGTTCCGCCGCCCGTTCCCGGTGCGTCCAGGAGGCGCCGGTGAGACTCGCGGGCACCGGCACGCCCGCCAGCCGCAGCACCGTCGGCGTCACGTCGGTCAGCGTCAGCAGCCCGGCCCGCCGCGTCGACGACACGGTGAGGTAGCCGGGCCCCGCCGCCGGATGCGCGTCGATCGCGACCCGCAGGCCCGGGTGCCCCGCGTCGGCCACCCCCACGACCAGCACCGCCGCGTCCCGCGGGGCCCGGTCGAGCACCGCGCCGATCCGCTCGTCGGCCCGCGCCAGCGCCGCCGCCCGCCCGTCCTCGCGGCGCGCGACGTCGTCCACGTCCACGACCGTGACCCGGCAGCGCTCCCAGTCCCGCGCCGCCATGTCGCGGACGTGCTCGCGGTAGTGGTCGACCCGCCCGGCCGGATCGGCGGCGGCGAGGGCGCCGCCGGGGCCGACCGCGGTCGTGCACTCGCCCGCCCGGCGGACGGCGCCGCCCAGCAGCCCGACCTGGGACGCGTAGTTCGCCGCCGCGTTGTGCGCCCGCATCCCGGCATACCCCGGGACGACCACGCCCGCGCCGTCGCGCCTCGGCCGGGGCGGCTGCGCGCACTCCCCGCCGGGCGGCCGGGCGCGGCTCCCGGCGGAGATCGTGAGCCAGCCCTCGGCCGCGCAGGTGCGCGGGGTCACCCCGCGCACCGCGATGTTGGCGATCGAGGCCCGCTCCGCCAGCTCCCACAGCACCGGCGTGGCCCGCGGCTTCACATCGCCCCAGCGCAGCCCCGGCACCCCGATCAGCACCACCCGCCCGGGGGTGTTCCCCGCCGCGGCCGGTTCCGCGGCCAGGAGCGCCCCCGCGAGCAGCGCCACCACGACGACCAAGACCCGGCGCAGAGATCGCATGAACCGCATTGTGCGGTCCGCCCGGTAACGCTCCGGTCGCGGTCGCGCATCACCGCACCGGTACGTTTGTCCTCCGTGCTCCCCTACCTGCGGCGGACCGCCGCCGCGCTGCTCCTGCTCGCCTCGTTCACGGCGGCCTGCTCGTCGCCCGCCACCGCCCCGGCCCGGAACGAGGCGCGCCCGCCGGCGGCGAACGCGGACTTCGACTACCAGCTCGGCGGCCCGTACCCGCCGCCGGCGCGGGTCAAGGCCGTCTCCCGGGACCGCACCGCCAAGCCCGCACCTGGGCTCTACAACATCTGCTACGTCAACGCCTTCCAGGCTCAGCCCGACGCCACCCACGTCCACCGCGAGCTCTTCCTGTACGGCCGGAACGGCGCGCCGGTCATCGACGAGGACTGGCGGGAGCCGCTGTTCGACATCTCGGCCGAGGCGAAGCGCGCGGCCCTGCTCAAGGTCGTTGGCCCCTGGCTCGACGGCTGCGCGGACGCGGGCTTCGACGCGGTGGAGCTGGACAACCTCGACTCCTACGAACGCTCCCAGGGGCTGCTCTCAGCGGAGGACGCCGCCGCCTACGCGCGCCTCCTGGCGGGCCGCGCGCACGCGCGCGGACTGGCCGTCGCCCAGAAGAACACCGCCGCCCTGCTGGACGAACGCGCGAGCGTCGGCTTCGACTTCGCCGTCGTCGAGGAGTGCGGCCGGTACGGCGAATGCGCCGCGTTCGACCGCGCGTACGGCGGCCGGCTCTTCGACATCGAGTACGAGCCCGCCGGGTTCGCCGCCGCCTGCCGCGGCTGGGGCCGCACCCTGTCGATCGTCCTGCGCGACCGCGACGTCCGCCCCGCCGGCGAGTCCGGGTACGTCCGCCGGCACTGCTGACCGGAGCGGAAATCCGGTGGACACCCGCGGGACGGTCTGCCACCATGCCCGGCATGGACCTTGAAAGGGGCGGCGCCGCCCTCATCCGGTGAGCGCACGCACGCAGCGGGAAGCTGCCGACATCCGTCAAGAATGGCTGGGCCGCGTGCTCTCGACGCGCCCCGCCGACCGTCCGGCCGCAGAGGCCGCCATCTCCGGGCTGTACGGACGGCTCGGACTCGATCCGCCCCGATTCCACTGGGTGCCGTCACCGCTCTCGGCGGTGGAGACCGTACCGCCCGGGGCACGCCTCAGACCCGGGAAACCCGCGGAGCGCATGACGGAGTGGCCCCTGCCGCGCCGGCTCAGCGACCTCGCCCTACGGCTGTCCTCGGATCTGGACGTGGTCCTCCTGCGGCAGTTCCGGCTGAACACGCCGGTCAACGTCGCGATGCGACCCCTGCGGGACTCCGTGGACGCCACCCTGGGCACGGCCCTCCGCGCCGCGCACGGCGGCACGCCGCCGCAATACTGGGCGACCACGCTCTCCGCCGCCTGGGTCGCGCGCTACGACGCCTGCCGCAGGCTGGCCGGGGAGATCTTCACGCCCGAGCAGGCCGGGCACCTGGACCTGTGGACCGCCGCGGCGCGCGCGTGCCGCTGGTGGTGGCCGCGCGAGGACGTGTGCGTCGTCTCCGAGGGCCCCGTCACCCTGCGCACCGAGGAGTGGGACGGCCGCGCGGTCCGGCTGCACGCCGGGGACGGCCCGGCGGTACGGTTCGCCGACGGCTTCGCCGTGCACGCCTGGCACGGCGCCCCGGTCCCGGCCTGGGTGATCGACGATCCGGCCGCGTGGCGGATCGACCGCGAGGGCAACGTCGAGGTCCGCCGCTGCGCGATCGAGCGCCTCGGCTGGGACGCGTACATCGACCAGGCCGGGCTCCGGCTCCTCGGCACCGCCCCCGACCCCGGCAATCCGGGCTCCGAGCTGCGCCTGTACGACATGCGCCGCGACACCCGCGTGCTCCTCGCGGTGAACGGCTCCGTCGAGCGCGACGGGACGCGCCGCCGCTACGGGCTGACCGTGCCGGGCCACCTGACCGACCCGGTCGCCGCCGCCGGCTGGACCTACGGGCTGTCCGCCGAGCAGTACTCCCGGCTCGTCCGCCGAACCTGAAGGTGATCACCATGACCGACATGACCCTCGAGGCGCTCATGTGGCAGACCCGCATGGACGTCCTCGACCACCTCGACCTCTCGCTGAGCATCCCCGTCGTCGACGGGCTCCAGGCCCAGGGCGACCTCATCGTCATCCCGCTCGCCATGATCGAGCCGATGATCACGATCCATCCCGGCCCGGCCGGCCTCGGCGGCTGGGCCGAGGTGCCGCCCGACGGCATCGAGCTGCTGCGCGGCGAGTCGGGCGCCAACCCGCACACGCTGGTCGCCGACAGGGGCACCTGCCGCTGGACGCGCAACGTCCGGGACGCCGACGGGCTGGCGATCGGCGTCTTCGAGAACACCGCCGTCGCCTACCTCCTGCATCCCGAGCACGGCGCCAGCGGCGTCACGCCCGGCCGCCACGTCGTCCGCCGCCAGCGCGAGCGCGAAGGCCGCCGGGCCCGCCTCGTCGCCGACTGACGCCACCGGCCGGTTTGGCTCAGGGGGCCGGCTCAGGGGGTGCCCTCCCGCGTCAGGGAGGGCACCGCCGAGCGGGACATGGTGCGCATCCGCAGCCCCTCCGGGCTGATCGTGCCGGCCGCCTTCGCGCGCGGCGCCGCGCCCGGCACCGGAAGCAGCCGCCAGCGGGCGGCGATGGAGGCCAGGGTGAGCGTGGCCGCCGTCACGGCGAACGCGTCGCCCGCGCACCCGCGGTCGCCGGCGCCGAACGCCAGGTAGGCGTCGCTCGGCCGCTCCTTGTCCGCCGTCCAGCGGTCGGGGTCGAAGCGGCCGGGGTCGGGGTACAGGTCCTCGCGGTGATGGATCAGGTAGGGGCTGCACAGCAGGGCCGTACCGGCGCGCAGCCGCTGGCCGCCCAGCTCGGTGTCCGCGCTCAGCGTCCGGGTCAGCAGCCACACCGGCGGGTACATGCGCAGCGTCTCGGTGACGATCCGCCCGGTCACCTCCAGGCGCGGCAGGTGCTCGAACGCGGCGGTGCCGCCGTCCAGGACGGCGTCGGCCTCCAGATGCAGCCGCCGCTGGACGTCGGGCCGCCCGGCCAGCAGGTGCAGCGCCCAGGCCACCGTGGCGGCGGTGGTGCACCAGCCCGCGCCGAAGAACGCGAGCGCCTGATCGGCGATCTCGTCGGGGGTGCGGGGCGGCTCGTCCGCGCCGCCGTCGTGGACGCCCGCGAGCACCGACAGCAGGTCGCCGCGGTCGTCGCCCTCGGCCCGGTAGGCGTCGGTGAACTCCTTCACGGCCTGCCGCAGCCGGCGGTTCGCGGCGGCGCGGCGGACGCGGCCGGGGCCGGGCGGCCGGGCCGGCGGCACCGGCGGGAACGTGCGGCGGTACGCGCCGTCCAGGACGGTGCGGGCGTCCCGGACGCACCGCCGGGCCGCCGCCCGCGACGCGCCCCCGGACACGAGGGCGCCGAACGTGGCGGCGGCGGCGATGTCCCGCGCCTCGGCCGCCACGTCCACGATCCGCCCGTCCTTCCAGCGGCCGGTGACGCGCTCGATGTGCTCGGCCATCACGGCCGCGTAGCCGGGCATCCGGGACGCGTCGAAGGCCGGCCCGGCGGCGCCGCGCCGCCCGCCGTGCGGGTGGTCGCCGGGGCTGAAACGGCTGTCGTCCCGCAGGACCTCGCGGACCAGGTCGGGACGGCAGACCACGACGGCGCGGGACGTGCCCTGCCGGATCCGGACGAGGTCGCCGTGGGCGGCGAGCCCGGCGACGAAGCGCAGCGGATCGCGCAGCATGCGCGGTGCGTGCCCGACGAGGGGGAGCGCCCCGGGTGCGGTGGGGATGCCGCTCGTGGTCATGCCGGTTCCGTTCTCTGGCTGTCACTCGACTCTCACGGAGCGTAGTTGACCGAACGCACACCGTGGAGGGAAATGTCGCTGACAGTGACAGACCCCACACCATATGTAGCCGAGGGGCGTCCCTGGAACGCGCCCCCGGTGGCCTGACGCCTTCGCTGGGCGGGTTAACGCGGGGCGCCCGGGGTAACGCGGCGGTGATGGACTCCCGTGACAAGGTGCCGCCGCCCGGGCTGCAGCGGGCCGCGCTGACCGCCGCCTGCCTGCTGGTCCTGACGGCGGCGGGCGGGCTGGTGCTGTGGCTGCTGGTCCATCTGGCGCCGCTCACGCTCGCGCTGGTGGCGACCCTGCTGATGGCCGCGCTGGTCGAGCCGATCCCGCGGTGGCTGCGCGCGGTGCGGGTGCCGGCGTGGCTGGCCGCGCTCGCCGGGGTGCTCGCGCTGCTGGCCATCATCGCGGTGCCGATCGCGCTGATCGGCAACCAGACCGTCCGCCAGTGGCCGCACCTGCGCAAGGGGCTGGACGAGGGCCTGGACAAGGTCCGCGACCTGCTCCTGAACGGCCCGTTCCCGATCAACACCAGGCAGCTCGACTCGATCACCGACACGCTGCAGAACGCGCTGGTCAGGGCCGCGCCCGATCCCGCCGCCGGGGCGGGGGCCGCCACCCAGACCGTGGCGTCCATCGTGATCGCCCTGGTGCTGCTCTTCTTCGTGCTCAAGGACGGCCCCGGCATGTGGCGCTGGGCGCTGGGCATGATCCCGCGGCGCTCCCGCGAGCGCGTCGACACCGCCGCGCGGGCCGGGTGGGAGGCCCTCGTCTCCTACATCCGCGGGACCGTGCTGGTCGCGGCGGTGGACGCCGCCGGCATCGGGGTCGCGCTCCTGGTGATCGGCGTGCCGCTGGCGCTGCCGCTCGCGCTGCTGACCTTCGTCGCCGCGTTCGTCCCGATCGTCGGCGCGACGGTGGCGGGCGCGGCGGCGGTGCTGATCGCGTTCGTGAGCAACGGCCTGACCGACGCGCTGCTGGTGCTGGCCGCGGTGATCCTCGTCCAGCAGGCCGAGGGCAACCTGCTGCAGCCGCTCATCATGGGCCGGGCGCTGAACCTGCACCCGGCGGTGATCCTGGTGGCGGTCACGGCCGGGACGCTGCTGGCCGGGATCGCGGGCGCCATCGTCGCCGTCCCCATCACCGCCGTCGGCTACCGCGTGGCGATGGTGCTGCACCGCGACCGGGCGGGCCCCGAACAGGAGCCGGAACCGGAACCGGAGCCGGTCGGATCGTGACGGCGCCGCTCCCCTGACACGGCCGGGGCCGTGTCAGGGGAGCGGGGCGTTGAACGACATGAGGGCCGTGGCCGCGGCGTCCAGGCGGAGTTCGGTGAGGGTGCAGTTGCCCACCTGCGGGAACAGCGACCGGTAGCGCGCGGGCGGGATGCCGATCAGCTCGCAGAGCGTCAGCCGCAGCAGGGTGTTGTGCGCGACCACGAGGACGCGGCCGCCCTCGTGGCGGGCGGCGACGCGGCGCAGGGCCGCGGCGCCGCGGACGGCGGCCTTGGCCGGGTCCTCGCCGCCCGGGAACGCGCCCGCGACGGGATCGGCGCGGAACGCGGCGACCTCGGCGGGCGGCAGCTCGGCGAGCGTGCGGCCCTCCGCCGAGCCGAAGTCCAGCTCGGTCAGGTCGCCGTCGACCGTGACCGGCAGGCCGAGGGCCGCGGCGGCGGGCGCCGCGGTCGCGCGGGCGCGCCTCAGCGGCGACGCCCAGACCGCGTCGAGCGCGGCGCCGCCGGCCCACGCGCCGAGCCGCTCGGCCTGCTCCCGGCCCGCGGCGGTGAGCGCGATGTCGCTGACCCCCGCGTACCGGTTCTCGGCGTGCCACACGGTCTGCCCGTGCCGTGTGAGGAAGAGTGTCGTGCTCATCGGCCCCGTCATCCGTGCTCGCGTGCGTAGGCGGCCACCTCGGAGGGCAGCCAGCCGCGCCGTTCCAGTTCGTCCAGCAGGCGGTGGAACGGCTCGGTGAACCGTTCCATCCTGCCCGGGCGGGGCTCCACGACCGCGCGGACGCGCACCATGGACTCCGCGACGTCCGCCAGCGAGGCGTCCCCGCGCGTCCCGTACGCGGCGAGCACGGCCATGCCGAGGGCGGCGTCCGCGTGCTCGGGGACGCGGGCCTCGCGGCCGAGGACGTCGGCGCGGAGCCGGCACCAGTACGCGCTGCGGGCGGCCCCGCCGGTGAACGTGATCGGGCCCTCGACGGTGGCGCCCAGCTGACGCACGTACGCGAGCGCGAGCCGTTCGGTGAACGCGACGCCCTGGAGGAGCGCGGCGTGCCGGTCGCCTTCGCCGGACGGGGTCCCCAGCAGGAAGCCCTCGGCCTCGGGCGCGAGGAACGGGAACCGCTCGCCGCGGGACACCAGCGGGTAGGCCAGCGCTCCGGACGGTTCGTGCCGCGCGGCCAGCTCGTCCAGGCGCGGGAGGTCGGCGGGGTCGGCGGCGCCGGCGGTGAGGACGCCCGCGCCGACGCTGGAGGCGCCGCCGGGCAGCCACGCGCCGTCGGGGGCGCGGTGGCTGTACATGACCCCGGCCGGGTCGCGCACCGGGGCCGCGGTCACGCCCTTGTGGACGAGCGTCGTGCCGAGCACCGAGTTCCAGCGGCCGACGCGGAGGGCGCCGGAGCCGAGCTGGGAGGCGCAGCCGTCGGTCATCCCGGCGACGACCGGGGTGCCGGCCGGCAGGCCGGTCGCCGCCGCGGCTTCCGCGGTGACCTCGCCGACGGCGGTGCCTGGGCGGACGACCTCGGGGAACAGGGAAGCGGGCAGGCCCAGCCGCTCGTGCACCTCGCGCGGCCACGCCTCGGCCTGGAGGTCGTACCCGGTCTTGAGGGCGTGGCTGGAGTCGGTGGCGGCTGGCCCGCCGGTGAGCCGAGCGACGACGAGGTCGGCCTGGTGGGCGACGCGGGCGCGGGGGAGGTCGGCGGGGTGCTCGCGGGCGAGCCACAGCACCTTGGCGAGGGCCCAGGACGGCTGGATGCGGAGGCCGAGCCGGTCCCAAAGCGCCTCCCCGGCCTCCTGCGCGGCGCGGGCCTGTTCGGGGGCGCGGCCATCGTCGTACATGAGGCCCTCGGTCAGCGGCTCGCCGTCCGGATCGGTGAGGAGGACCGTGCCGGAGGTGCTGCAGACGGCCGCGCCGCGCACGGCGGCGGGCGGGACGTCCGCGAGCGCGGTGCGGGCGGCCGCCGCGACGGCCGTCCACCAGTCCGCGGGGGTCTGCTCGTGCCGCGCGCCGTCGCGCCGCCCGGTCAGCGGCGCCGCGCCGCGCCCGGCGACCTCGCCCGCGGCGGTGACGGCGAGCGCGCGGACGCCCTGCGTACCGACGTCGATGCCGACCCAGACGGCGTCCGGTGGCCCCACTCCCACGATATTTACCCCTTTGTTTTCGCGCTTACTGATGTGAACTTACAACAACATGACGTTATCTTGTCTGCGTCCCGGGGTGGACGATCGGCCTTCAAACGGGCCTGTACTGGGGGTTGACGAGATGGCGGGCGATGTTACAAGCTCTGTGACGTGGCCGACCGCGACTGTTAGCGGGCGGCCCGCCATACCATCGCGACCTTCCCGACCATCCAGACCTCGCCGACCATCCCGCAACCCCGTAACCCGCACTCTCTGCCTCGCCTGGTCTCCGTCGATCACCGGTCGTGCGGTGCGCCTCCACGGGAGGATCGAAGCATGACCCACGACAGCAGCGGCCGCCGTGGCCCCGAGCGCCGCCGGCAGGACATCGCCGACCTCGTCCTCACCGCGGGCTCGGTCACCGCGGCCGACCTGGCCGAGCGCTTCGGCGTGAGCCTCATGACGATCCACCGCGACCTCGACGAGCTCGAGCGCCAGGGCATCGTGCGCAAGCACCGCGGCGGGGTGACCGCCCAGCCGTCCGGGGTGTTCGAGAGCAACGTCGCCTACCGGATGAAGTCGATGCGCGCCGCCAAGGACGCCATCGCCGCGCGGGCCGTCGACCTCGTCGAGCCCGGCATGGCGGTGATGCTGGACGACTCCACCACGACGCTCGCGCTCGCCCGCCGGCTGGCGGGCATCACGCCGCTGACCGTCATCACCAACTTCCGCGAGGCGATCAACCTGCTGGCCAGCGAGCGCGACATCCGGCTGATGGCGCTCGGCGGCGACTACGACCCGCTGCACGACTCGTTCCTCGGGGTGGCCTGCGTGGACGCCATCACGGCGCTGCACGTCGACCTGTGCTTCGTGTCCACCTCCGCGGTCTCCGGCGGGTTCGCCTACCACCAGGAGCAGCACATCGTCTCGGTCAAGCGCGCCATGCTCGGCGCCGCGGCCCGCAACGTGCTGCTGCTCGACCACTCCAAGCTCAACCGCGTGGCGCTGCACAGGGTGGCGCCGCTCTCGGTGTTCGACCGCGTCATCGTGGACGACGGCGCCGGCGCCGAGGCACTGCGCGACCTCGACGAACAGAAGGTGACCTACGAGATGGCGACGACATGAGGGTGCTGGCCGCGGGAGACCGCTTCGTCCTCCCGGAGCTGCTGGACGGCGCGCTGCGCGCCGAGCTCGGCGCCGCCGCCGACGTCCGCCCGCTGGAGCTGCCCTGGCCGGTGACCCCGTTCGGCCCGGTGGCCGAGGTGGACGAGGCGTCCGGCACCGAGGAGGCGCTGATCGAGGCGCTGGACGGCGTCCGGGCCTGCGTGACGCAGATGGCGCCGATCACCGCCAAGGTCCTGGACAACGCGCCGGACCTGGAACTGGTCGCCGTCGCGCGGGGCGGCCCGATCAACGTGAACGTCGAGGCCGCCACGGCCCGCGGCGTGCGGGTCTGCTACGCGCCGGGCCGCAACGCGACCGCCACCGCCGAGTACACCGTCGGCCTGCTGCTGGCCGCGCTGCGGCGCATCCCCGAGACGCACGCCGCGCTGGCCCGGCGCGGGGAGTGGGGCGGGCGCTACTACACCTACGACGCCACCGGCCTGGAGCTGGAGGGCACCGCGGTCGGGCTGGTCGGCGGCGGCGCCGTCGGGAGCCGCGTCGCGCGCATCCTCACCGGCTTCGGCGCCGACGTCCAGGTGTACGACCCGTACCTGCCGGACGGCGGCGGCGCCGCCGGCCTGGACGACCTGGTGCGCCGCTCCCGGATCGTCTCGCTGCACGCCCGGCTCACCCCCGAGACCCGCGGCCTGATCGGCGCCCGCGAGATCGGCCTGATGCCGCCCGGCTCGGTGCTGATCAACTGCGCCCGGGGCGCGCTGCTGGACCAGGACGCCCTGTGCGACGCGCTGGAGTCGGGCCACCTGCTGGCGGCCGGGCTCGACACGTTCGCCGAGGAGCCGCCGCCGCCCGGCGCGCGCGTGCTGTCCGCGCCGAACCTGGTCATGACCCCGCACCTGGGCGGCGCGAGCCGCGCCGTCGCCGAGAAGGCGGCGCGGATCGTCGCGGCCGAGGTCGGCCGCCTGCACCGGGGCGAGCCGCTCGCCCACTGCCTCAACCCCTCCTGAACGCCCCGACGGGGCGCCCCCCGACAGAGTGAGGAGGCCCACGATGTTCATCGGGATCGACGTGGGCACGTCCGTGGTCAAGGCCGCGGCGTTCGGTGAGACCGGCCGGGTGCTGGCCGTCGAGGCGCGCCCCGCCCGCACGCGCGCGCTGGACGGCCGCGCCGAGCAGGATCCGGACGAGGTCGCGGGCGCCGTCGCCGAGGTGCTCGGCGCGCTCACCGCCCGCCATCCCGATCCGGTCGCGGCCGGGCTGACCCGCCAGGGCGACGGCGTGTGGCTGGTCGACCGGGACGCCCGGCCGGTCCGTCCCGCGATCACCTGGATGGACGCGAGGGCGGCGGGCATCGTCGCCGAATGGTCGGCGAACGGCGTCGCGGAGACGGTGTTCCGGCGCACCGGCAACGCCCTGTTCCCGGGCTGCCCGGCGCCCGTGCTCGCCTGGCTGGACCGGCACGAGCCCGCGGCGCTGGACGCCGCCGCGACCGCCGCGTACTGCAAGGACGTGGTCTTCCAGCGGCTGACCGGCGTCCGCGGCACCGACATGAGCGACGCCTCGGTGCCGTTCCTGAACCCCCGGACGCGCGCCTACGACGCCGGGGCGCTGGCCGCCTGCGGGCTGTCGCACCGCGCCGCACTGCTCGCGCCCGTCGCCGAGCCGCGCCCCGCGGGGGAGGTGCTCGCGGACCGGCCGCTGCCGGCGGGGACGCCGATGACCGCCGGGCCGTTCGACGTGCCCGCGTGCGCGCTCGGCGCCGGGGTGACCGAGCCGGGCGACGGGCTGCTGATCATCGGGACCACGCTGGCCTGCCTGGCGGTGATCGACGAGCCGATGCTGGACGGCGAGCCGGCCGGGTTCCACTTCGCCACCGGGCGGCCCGACCGCTGGCTGCGCGGCATGCCCGCGATGGTCGGCACCGCCGCGCTGGACTGGGTGCTGGACGCCGTCGGCGCGGCGCACGGCGACCTGGAGGACCTGCTCGCCGCCTCCCCGCCGGGGGCGCGCGGCGTGCGGGTCCTGCCGTTCTTCGCGCCCTCGGGGGAGCGGGCCCCGTTCGTCGAGCCGGCCGCCCGCGCGGAGATCACCGGCGTGAGCCTGGAGACCACGACCGCCGATCTCGTCCGGGCGACCTGCGAGGGCATCGCGTTCGCGGCGCGGCACTGCCTGGCCGCCGCGGGCCTTTCCGGGGAGCTCGCCGTGGCGGGCGGCGGCACGCGCAGCGACTCCTGGCTCGGGCTGTTCGCCGACGTGCTCGGCCGACCCCTGCGGGTCGCCGCGGCGGAGGCGGGGGCGCGGGGCGCCGTGCTGGCCGCGGGGCACGGGCTCGACACGGCCGAGTGGACGCGGCCCGCCGGCGTCCGCGATCCCGACGCCGGCCGCGCCGCCTTCTACGAGGAGGAGTACGCGGCCTACCGGAAACGGGTCGCGGACGCCCGAGAACGCTGGCGGGCCGGTTCGTAACGTCGAACAGCGTTCCTATCTCAATCAGCGCCGCCGGAGCCGCCCGGCCATTCACATTCCACCGAACGGCACCGGAAAGGGAATCCTCATAGCCGCTCTGACCTAGGGCGATGAGGTTATTAGACGTGCGCGGAAATCGGCGGGGCGGTCGCCGAAACGGCCCTCCTTTTGAGGCTTGTGAGCCTTGACACCCGGATCGGGCGACTTCTACTCTTAATTTCTCGTAAAATCGCGTTAAGTTCTCAGCAGAACTATTGATATCCATGATCGGAGTCCCCGGTGACCGGTTCCCCCAGCGCGCCGCTGGCGCCCTACGGGCTCCGCTGCGACCACCGCGCCGAGCCGCTGGGCCTCGACGCGGCCGCCCCGCTGCTGTCCTGGCGGCTGGCCTCCGGCCGGCGCGGCGACGCGCCCGCCGCGTACCGCGTGCGCGTGCGCACCGACGACGGCACCGGGAACGGCACCGAGGTGTGGGACTCCGGCCGGGTCGCCGACCCGGCCGCCGTCGGGGCGCTCTACGGCGGCGAGCCGCTTCGCCCCCGCACCCGCTACCGCTGGACCGTCACCGTCACCGCCGAGGACGGCGCGACGGGCGAGGCGGAGTCGTGGTTCGAGACCGGGATGGGCGCGCCGTCCGGCTGGACGGCGTCGTGGATCACGCACGACCGGGCCGCGCTGGACGTGGTGGACGCCCCGGAGGAGGGCGTCCTCGCCATCCCCGACCACGGGCTCGAACCGGCGATCCGGCTGCGGCGCGCGTTCGCGACGCCCGCCGCGCCCGTCCGCGCCCGGCTGTACGTCACCGTCAAGGGCCTGTACGAGGTGCGCGTCAACGGCGCCCGCGCCGGCGACGCCGAGCTGGCCCCCGGCTGGACCGACTACCGCGACCGGATCGAGTACCAGACCTACGACGTGACCGCGCTGGTCCGCGCGGGCGGCAACGTGATCGCCGCGACGATCGCCGACGGCTGGTGGAGCGGCTTCACCGGCTTCGACGCCCGCCGCTCCGGCGCCCACTACGGAACGTTCCCGGAACTGCTGGCCGAGCTGCACCTCACTTACGCCGACGGCGCCACCGAGGTCATCGCCACGGGCGGGGACTGGCTGACGGCCCGCTCGCCCGTCCGGTACGCCGACCTGCTGATGGGGGAGTGCCACGACCTCCGCCGCGAGACCCCCGGCTGGGACCTCCCGGACGCGGCGGAGGCGCCGGCGGGAGACCCCGGCGGCTGGCTCCCCGCCCAGGTCACCGGCGCCGATCACGGCCTGCTCGTCGCGTCGGTCGCGCAGCCCGTCCGCGCCGTCCGGGAGCTGCCCGCCGTGTCGGTCACCCGCGACCCGGACGGCCGCCACCTCGTCGACTTCGGGCAGAACTTCGCGGGCCGGGTACGGCTCGCCGCGCGCGGCCTGACCCGCGGCGACCGGGTCGTGATCCGGCACGCCGAGACCCTCGACGCCGACGGCCGCCTCTACACCGCGAACCTGCGCACGGCCGCCGCCACCGACGTGCTCGTCGCGGGCGACGCCGCCGAGACGGTCTTCGAGCCGCGCTTCACCTACCACGGCTTCCGGTACGCCGAGGTGTCCGGGCTCGACTCCCTGGACGCGGCCGACATCACCGGCGTGGTCCTGCACAGCGACACGCCCTGGGCGGGCGGGTTCGCCTGCTCGGACCCGGATATCGAGCGGCTGCACCGCAACATCGAGTGGGGCCAGCGGTCCAACTTCGTCAGCGTCCCCACCGACTGCCCGCAGCGCGACGAGCGGCTCGGCTGGCTCGCCGACGCCCAGGTGTTCCTGCCGACCGCGTGCCTGAACGCCGACGTCGCGGCCTTCTTCGACGGCTGGCTGCGCGAGGTGCGCGGCGCCCAGTCGGCGGACGGCTGCTTCACCAACGTCGCGCCGCGGCTGGTCGGCGTCGCCGACGAGGGCGCCCCCGGGTGGGGCGACGCCGGGGTCCTGGTGCCCTGGCACCTCTACACCGTCTACGGCGACGAGCGCGTCCTGGAACGCAACCTCGACGCCATGTGCGCCTGGGTCGACTTCGTCCACCGGCACAACCCCGACCTGGTGTGGAGCCGCCGCGTCGGCCCGCACTTCGCCGACTGGCTCGCGCTCACCCCGACCCCGCGCGACGTCGTCGCCACCGCGTACTTCGCCCGCAGCGCCGAGCTGACCGCCCGCGCCGCCGAGGTCCTCGGCCGCGGCGAGACGGCGCGCCGGTACGGATCGCTCGCCGAGCACGTCCGCAAGGCGTTCGGCGAGCGGTTCGTGTCCCCGGACGGCCGGATCGAGGGCGACACCCAGACCGCGTACCTGCTGGCCCTGGCGTTCGACCTGCTGCCCGCCGCGCTCGTGCCGCGCGCCGCCGCGCGGCTGGCCGAGCTGGTCGAGGCCGCCGGACCCGGGGTGACCACCGGGTTCCTCGGCGTCGGGCTGATCGCGCCGGTGCTCGACGCGCACGGCCGCGCCGACCTCGCGCACGCGCTGCTGCGCCGTACCGAGGCGCCGTCGTGGCTGTACCCGCTGCGGCACGGCGCCACCACGATCTGGGAGCGCTGGGACGGCTACACCGACGAGCGCGGGTTCCAGGCCGCCGCGATGAACTCGTTCAACCACTACGCGCTCGGCTCGGTCGGCGAGTGGCTCTACCAGGGCGTCGCCGGCCTCGGCCAGGCCCCGGGCTCGGCCGGGTACCGCGAGCTGCTGATCCGCCCCCGCCCCGGCGGGCTGACCGCGGCGAGCGCGTCGTACGAGTCGGTGCGCGGCACCGTCCGCACCGCCTGGACCCGCGAGGACGGCGAGTTCCGGCTCCAGGTGACGGTGCCGCCGGGAGCGTCCGCGACCGTGGTCGTCCCCACGCCGGACCCCGGCGGCGTGCGGGAGGGCGGCGTGCCCGCGTCCGCCGCGCCCGGGGTGCGGATCATCGCGGCGGAGCCCGGCGCGCTCCGCTGCCACGTGACGTCGGGGGAGTACCGCTTCACCGCGGAGGCCCATTGACCCCCGTCCCCGAGCGGGACGGTCCCGGCGGTTCCCCGCCGGTCATCGAGGAGGACACATGACATCGTCGTTCGAGAGGGCGCCCCTGAGCCGCCGCAACTTCCTGCGCGCGACCGGCGGGGCGGCCGCGGCGGTAGCGCTGCCCGGGGTCCTGGCGGCCTGCGGCGGCGGCTCGTCGGGCGGGTCCGGCACCCTGCGCCTGGTCGGCGTCGCCGACCAGCAGAAGCCGCTCGACGCGCTCACCAAGGCGTACACCAAGGTCAAGTTCAACGCCTCGTACGCGCCCACCGACCAGGTGCAGACCTCGGTGCGCACCCAGCTCGGCGCCGGGAACGCCCCGGACGTGCACGTGGTGTTCCCGGGCAACGGCAGCGCGATGAGCATGGCGCAGATCGCCCAGGCCGGGCTGCTCGCCGACCTGAGCGACCAGGCGTGGACCAAGAAGGTCCCGGCGAACTTCAAGCCCGCGTACCAGCTGGACGGCAAGACCTTCATCTACTCGCCCGGCTCCAGCGTCATCGGCGCCATCTACAACAAGAAGGTCTTCCAGGAGGCCGGGGTCGAGCCGCCCAAGACCTGGAGCGAGTTCCTCCAGGTCTGCGACAAGATCAAGAAGAAGGGCAGGATCCCGATCGCGCTGGGCGCGCAGACCCCCTGGATCACGCAGCTGATCACCTACGCGCTGGTGCCGTCGACCGTGTACGCCAAGAACCCGAAGTTCGACGAGCAGATGAAGGCCGGGTCGGCGTCGTTCGCCCAGTCCGGCTGGGTGCAGGCGCTGGAGATGTACCTGGAGCTGCAGAAGCGCGGCTTCTTCAACGACAACCCCAACGGCACCACCTTCGAGCAGGCCACCTCCATGGTCGCCACCGGCAAGGCCGGGATGGCGATCCAGGTCTCGGCGGTGCTGCCCGACTTCCGCAAGGCCGCCACGAACGCCGCCGACCTGTCGATGTTCCCGGTGCCCGGCGCGGACAAGGAGGCGGACGTGTGGATTCCCGCCGGCGTCGTCGTCGGCGTGGGCGTCAGCGCCCGCAGCAAGAACAAGGACTCCGCCAAGGCGTTCGTCGAGTTCCTCGGCGAGCAGCGCAACATCAACGCCTGGTCCGAGGCCGTCGCGTGCGTCCCGTTCGTCCGCGACGGCAGCTCCAAGATCGACCCGGTGCTGGACCCGTTCCTGCCCTTCATGGACGGCGGCAAGGCCGTCCCGTTCATGGACCAGGCCTGGCCCAACGCCGAGGTCCAGCCCGCGCACTTCGCCATGGTCCAGGAGCTGCTCGGCGGCAAGACCACCATCCCCCAGGGGCTGGCGAAGCTGGACGAGACCTACCGGAAGAAGTAGCCAGTGGCATCCACGACAAGCGCCCCGGCCACGCCGGCGGCCGGCCGCCCGGCCGGTAAGGGCGCCGCCCCGGAAGGGCGGCGCCCCCGGCGGCGCCGGGGCGGGTTCCTGACGCCGCCGTGGTGGTTCGCGGCGCCCGCCCTCGCCGTGTACGCGCTGGTGGTGCTCTACCCGAGCGCCAGCGGCATGATCTACGCCTTCACCGACTGGAACGGCCTCGGCGACCGCTCGTTCAACGGGTTCGCGAACTTCACCCGGCTGTGGGGCGACGAGGCGGCCCGCGGCTCGCTGGTCAACACGCTGCTGCTGACCGTCGCGATCGTCCTCGTGCAGAACGGGATCGGGCTGCTGCTCGCGCTCGGCGTGCACACCCGCATCAAGTCGCGGGCCGCGCTGCGGGTGGTGTTCTTCGCCCCCGCCGTCGTCAGCCCGGTCATGGTGGCGTTCCTGTGGAAGTACGTCTACAACCCGGCGCCGGACGCCGGGCTCAACGGCATCCTCGGGGCCGTCGGGCTCGGCGGCCTGCGCCAGGACTGGCTCGGGAACCCGTCGCTGGCCATCTGGTCGGTGGCCGGGATGGTGGTCTGGCAGTTCGCCGGCTACTCCATGGTCATCTTCCTGGCCGGCCTGGAGGGCGTCCCGCAGGACCTGCACGAGGCCGCGATGATCGACGGCGCCGGGCGGTTCCAGCGATTCCGGCACGTGACCTGGCCGCTGCTCGCGCCCGCGGTGACGATCAACCTGATGCTGTCCACCATCGGCGGGCTCAAGCTGTTCGACCAGGTGTACGCGGCGACGAACGGCGGCCCTGGGCACGCCAGCGAGACGCTGTCCACCGTCCTCTACAAGCAGGCGTTCGTCTTCGGCAACTACGGCTACAGCACGGCGATCGCGCTGGTGCTGGCGCTGTTCGTGGCCGCGGTGTCGCTCGTCCAGATCTACTACCTGCGCGGCCGGGAGGTGAGCGCGTGAGCCTCCGCTACGGGTTCCGCACGTTCCTGCTCGAACTCGTGATGATCGCCGTCGCCCTGGCGTTCCTGTTCCCGGTGTACGCCCTGATCACGCTGTCGCTGAAGGGCAAGCAGGAGATCGCGTCGGCGCCGCTGTCACCGCCGACGTCCCCGACGTTCGGGAACTTCTCCGACGCCTGGGAGCGGGCCTCGCTCGGCTCGGCGCTGCTGAACAGCACCATGATCACGGCGGTGAGCCTGCTGGTGCTGATCGCGGTCGGCTCGTTCGCCGCGTACTTCCTGGCCCGCTGCGCCACCCGGCTCGGGTTCGGGCTGTACGTGCTGTTCCTGCTGGGCATCGTGCTGCCGTTCCAGCTCGGCATGATCCCGCTGTTCAAGATGGTGGACGCGGCCGGGCTGCTCGGCACCTACCAGGGGATGATCATCTTCTACACCGGCATCCAGCTGCCGTTCACGATCTTCCTCTACACCGGGTTCATCCGGGCGCTGCCGGCCGACTACGCCAACGCCGCGATGATCGACGGCGCGGGCCACCTCCAGGCGTTCACCCGGGTGGTGTTCCCGCTGCTGCGGCCGATCACCGGCACGGTGCTGATCCTGAACGCGGTGTTCATCTGGAACGACTTCTTCACCCCGCTGCTCTACCTGGGCGGCTCGGCGCGCGAGACGGTCCCGGTGCGGATCTTCGCGTTCGTCGGCCAGTACGTGTCGGACTACGGCCTGGTCTTCGCCGGCCTGGTGCTGGCCGCGCTGCCGATCCTGGTGGTGTTCCTGCTGCTCCAGCGGTACGTCATCAAGGGCTTCGCGAGCGGGCTCAAGGGATGATCCCGCCCCGGCTGCGCGCGGTCCTGGACTCGCCGCCGCGCGCGTACTCCCCGGCGCCCATCTGGTGGTGGAGCGGCGAGCGGCTGGAGCGGCCGCGGCTGCGCCGCCAGCTCGAACGGTTCACCGAGGGCGGCGTCTTCAACCTGGTCGTCCTGAACCTGGCGCCGTCCGGGCCGATGTTCGGGTCGGACGCCGACGACCCGCCGTTCTTCTCCGAGGCGTGGTGGGAGCTGCTGGACGGCGTCTGCGAGGACGCCGCGGAGCTGGGCGTGTCGCTGTGGTTCTACGACCAGCTCGGCTTCTCCGGCGCCGACCTCCAGGCCCGCCTGGTCCGGGACGTTCCGGGCTTCGCCGGGCAGTGGCTGGAGCGCGGCGGCGGCACCACGGCGCGCGGCTTCGACTACCTGTCGGCCGAGGCGTGCGCGGTGCTGCTCGACCGGGTCCACGGCGAGTTCGAGCGGCGCCTCGGGCACCGTTTCGGGGACGTGATCGTGGGATCGTTCCAGGACGAGCTGGCGTCGCTGCCGACCTGGACGGAGTCGTTCGCCGCGGAGTTCCTGCGGCGGCGCGGCTACGACCTCGCACCGCACCTCGGCGCGCTCTGGAGCGACACGAAGGAGGGCGGCACAGTGGGCGGCGGTGGGGGCGCCGGCGCGGTCCGGCGCGACTACCACCTGACCCGCGCCGAGCTGGCCGAGGAGGCGTTCTTCCGCCCGCTCGCCGAATGGCACGAGCGGCACGGGCTGCTGCACGGCTGCGACCAGCAGGACCCGGCGCGCGCCGGCCTGCCGGTGGACGGCGTGCGGCTGTACGCCGACTACGCGCGCACGCACCAGTGGTTCGGCGCCCCCGGCTCCGACCACCACGGCGACGCCCGCGTCCACTCGTCCCTGGCGCACCTGTACGGGCGGGACCGCACGTGGATCGAGGCGTTCCACTCCAGCGGCTGGGGCGGCACGCTGGAGGAGACGTTCGACTGGCTGCTGCCCTGGCTGCGCGCCGGGGCGACCCTCTACAACCCGCACGCGGTATACGCCGCGACGAAGGCGGGATGGTGGGAGTGGGCGCCGCCGGCCACCGACTGGCGCCAGCCGTACTGGGCGCACCACAAGGTCTTCGCCGACGCCGTCGCGCGGCTCTGCGTGGCGCTGTCGCTGGGCCGGCACGTGTGCGACGTCGCCGTGCTCTTCCCGACCGCGACCGCGCAGGCCGGGACCCGGCTGGACGGCGTGGACGCCGCCGCTGCGCTCGCCCAGGACACCTACCGCGCCCTGGTCGGCGACATGGCGTGGTTCCGGATGGTGCCCGGCGCGCTCGACCGGCTGCGGATCGACGCCGACGTCCTCGACGACGACTCGGCGCGGCGGGCGGAGGTCGCCGGGGGACGGCTGAACGTCGCCGGCGAGTCGTACGCCACCGTCCTCCTGCCCGCCTGCACCGTCCTGGAGGGCGGCACCGCCCGGCGGCTCGCCGAACTGGCCGAGGGCGGCGGGCGCGTCATCGCGATCGGCCCGCCGCCGTGCGAGGGCGTCGGCGACGCCGCGGCCGGCGAGGCGGTCGCGAGGCTTGCCGGGCTCGTCGAGACCGTTCCGGACGTGGCCGGCCTCGGCGCGCTGCTGGGGGAGGGGCGCCGGGTGGACGCGCCGGTCCCCGCCCTGGTCCGCGAGGTGGACGGCGCGACCGTCGTGTTCCTGACCGCGTCGGCGTCCATGGCCAGCCGGGTCTCGGTCGGGCGGCCCGACGAGCGCGGCATCGATCTCGGCTGGCTCGACGTCACCTACGACTTCGACCCCGACCGCTACCTGCGGGACGTGCCGGTGCGCGTCGAGGGCGCGACCGGCCCGGCGTACCTGGTGAGCCCGTTCGGCGGGCCGCCGCGCCCGCTCGCGTGCACGCCGTCCGGGACGGGGACGAAGGTCGTCGTGCCGTTCGACGACGGGCCCGCGGCACTGCTCGTCTTCCCCGGCGGCGAGGCCGCGGACGCGCCGCCCGCCCCCGCCGCGCCCGGGCCGGAGACCGTGATCGACCTCGGCTCGTCCTGGGACATGGACCTCGTCCCGACGCTCGACAACACCTGGGGGGACTTCGCCCGCCCGGCCGGGGAACCCGTACCGCTGGAACGCTGGGACCTGCTGCACCGCGTCGAGGGCGAGGACGGCTGGACGCCCGCCCACGCCACCTTCGGCCCGCACGGGATCTGGCACCGCGGAACGCCGGACGGCGAACCCTGGCGCACGGCCGTGTACTCCGACTCGCGCGGCATCCGCAAGGACCCCGTGCACCGCGGCGTCCTCGGGCCCAAGGGGCACGTGCCGGAGGAGTTCCTCGACTTCGGCGACGTGCGCGCCGGAGAGCCGGTTACGTTCCGCACGCGGCTGACCGTACCGGCCGAGGGGCATCTGGCCGTCGGCGCGGCCGCGGCGAAGACGCTGCTGGTGGACGGCGCGGCCGTCCCGTTCGACGACCTCGGGTACCTGGCGATCGGGTCGGGCCCGCTGCCCGCCGGGGACCACGACGTCGAGCTGCGGCTCGTCCCGGACGAGGACGTGCGGCTGCGCGCCCACGTCGCCGTGGTGACCGACCCGGCCGCCCACCGCCGCCCGGAGTGGATGACCGTCGCGGGGGACGGCCCGCCCGGCGAGCAGGTCGCGTTCACCACCGTGCCGGGGCCCGGGACGACCGTCCTGGTGGTATCGGCCGCGCCGTGCCGCGTCCTGGCCGACGGGACGGAGATCGGCCGTCAGGGCGGTTTCGACCCGTACGCCGAGCACGAGGCCCCCCGCGCCGGCCGCTACGAGCTGCCCGCGAACACCGCGGAGCTGACGCTGGTCCTCACCGGCACGGGCGGGCCGCCGGCGGTGCTGGTGGACGGCGCCGCGGTCTCCGGGCCCGGCTGGACGGCGGTGCGCGGCGGCGCGCCGGCGGCCGTGGGGCCCCCCCGCCGCCCGCGCGGGGGCCCCGCCGCCCGGGCCCAGCGCCCCCCCCCCCCCCCGCGGCCCGGGGCGGGGGGGTGTCCAAGCCGT